>DAIMFY010000209.1:0-4471 GCA_036724295.1 Gemmatimonadales bacterium
ATAACCGCTGAAAGCATCTAAGTGGGAAACTCTTCCCGAGATGAACACTCCTGGATCTTAAGATCCCTGAAGGGCCCTGGGAGACTACCAGGTTGATAGGGCGCAGATGTACGGAGGGCAACCTCTTCAGTCGAGCGCTACTAATCGCCCGTGAAGTTTGATCTCTTCCCTTGTTGTTCTGGATTCCTTCCTGATCACCATCCATCCATCAGTCGTCATTTCGCAAACGGCTGACGACTAGCGCGCGGGGGCCACACCCGTTCCCATTCCGAACACGGAAGTTAAGTCCCGCAGCGTCGATGGTACTGCCACTGAGAGGTGGTGGGAGAGTAGACCGTCGCCAGCCATTCCCTGAATGCCCGGTCGCTCCTCGTGAGCGGCCGGGCATTGTCTTGTCTGAGCTGTGAGCGGTGAGCTGTGAGCTGGCCGAAGTTGCCGCTCATAGCTCATGGCTTCCCCCCATCCAGTTCCCGCGCCCGATCCCGCGCCTCCGCCACCACAGTCGCCGGAGCACCCAGAAGCTCCAGCAGCCGCAATGCGCTCCGCGTCGTGGCCGGCCCCCGTCGCAACCGGTAGTCAAACTCCAGCCGGCCCTGTCCGACCTGCTCCTCGAAGTGCATCGCCTCGTAGCAGCCCCTCAGGAGCCCCACCAGCTCGCCATCATGGGTTGCCGCCAGGACGTACTGCGCCGCCTCCGCAGACCCCGCCAGCGAGCGCAGCACCGCCTCGCCCGCCGCGATCCGCTCGACGCTGTTGGTCCCCCGGAAGAGCTCGTCCACCACGAACAGGTGCGGTGCCAGGCTGCGCGCAGCATGGAGCATGGCAACCGCCGCCTCCGCTTCCGCCAGGTAATAGCTCCTGCCCTCGGCCAGGCTGTCCGAAACCTGGATGCAGGTTCGGACCACCAGCCGCGGGCCTCGATACCCGCGGCTCGGGCTGGTGTTGATGGTGCGCGCCAGTAGCGCCGCCACGCCGACCGTGCGGAGAAATGTCGTCTTCCCTGACATGTTGGCGCCGGTCACGATGATGCCGCGCCCCACCGCGAGCGTGAGCGAGTTGGGCACCGCTTCCTCCAGCAGCGGGTGCCAGACATCAGTGAGCTCAATCGCCGCGCCTGCCGTCATGACTGGAACGCACCACGCCTCCGGCTCGGCGCGTAGCGAGGCAATGCCAAGAGCGAGGTCGATTGTGCCGATCCATTCCAGTACCCGTCGCAGCGCCCGGCCATGCGTCGCCAGTGACTGCCCGCCGAAGAACATGGCGTTGGCATCGAGCAGGAGCAGCAGGTTCAGGTATTCCTGGGCAACGCCGGCCAGCTCACCCTGCGTCGTTGGGTCTCGGGATGCCCATCGAACGATCCGCCGCAACGTCGCCAGCGACTCCAGATCATTCCGTATGCCGCGGACCTGCAGGTCGGGCAGCTCGTCGAGATCGGCCAGGGCGTCGGCGGCGGTAAGAATGGGACCGAGATTGGCGAACGGCTGCAGGACCGCGGCGGTTTGCCATGACGTGACGGCCCGGACCGCTATGCTTGCAACCAGCAGTCCGAGCACCACGAGAAAGGCGGGGTGCCAGAAGGGTAGCACGACAATCGCGAGGACCGTGGTCAGGGCCAGGACAGGGAAGAGCGCATGCCACCGGCGGCGCGGCACACCGCCGCGCTGGCAGAGGCGCCAGATCCCGATGCACCGCGCACCTTCGATCCGCTTGAGCGCCAGCTGGGTCGCTTCGCGCAGCGCGAACTGTGACGAGAAGAGTCCCACGAGCCGCTCGAGGCCGGCAAGCGCTTCATCGGTGGGCTCGGAGCGAAGCTGGTGATAGAGTAGCTGCCGCCCGAGCGGCGAAATGGTCCGGTCCACCGCACGGAGGACGTCATCGAGCTGGAGGTCGCGCACCAGGCGCTCCTCGCTCGCGGGCAGGGCGGAAGGACCAGCAAGTTCCGCGTGGTATTCTGTGTCGGCGGTCGTGACCGGCCGAGCCAGGCGTCGGTGGCCCCAGGCCGCACGGAGTGAGGCGCGAGCTCGATCGAGTCGGCGCTTCCGGAAAAACATGGAATCTCGTGGTCAGGGTCCTGGAAAAGTTAAACATTGGGGGCACGAGAGACGACCCGCCGTCGGCTTCCGGCCCTCAGCCTTCAGGGCCTGGGCGAGCCTCGCGCCCCGGGTCCCTTTAGCCTAGCTTCCAGCGTCTCGTCAATTCATTCCGGAGCCCATGTGCGACGTCCAGCCCGATTGGCCCTCGCCAGCCTCAGTCTGCTCGCGGCCTGCGCTTCCCCGAGCCCAGGCCCCGCGCCTGTGCCGGCAATCCAGGAGGCGGACGTGCGCCGAGTGCTATCCGCCCTCGCCGACGACTCGATGGAGGGACGCCGTACCGCCTCCCCCGGTGAGCTACGAGCAGCACGGTTCATCGTATCAGAAATGCAGGCTATCGGGCTCGCCCCCGCCGGCGATTCCGGCTTCGTTCAGCGAGTGCCCCTCGTTGCGGTTGCGGGTCGCCGGGGCAGTGAAGGCTATCGGCTCCAGGACTCCTGGGCCGCCCTGGATACCATCCCGGCTGAGCGCCGGCGGGAGGGTCACAACGTCATCGGCATCCTCCCAGGCAGCAATCCGGCCCTCCGCGATGAGTACATCCTCGTGGACGCTCACCTCGATCATCTCGGCGTCGGCCGGCCGCTCGCTGGCGACTCGATCTACAATGGAGCGGATGACGATGCGTCGGGCGTGACGGCCGTGCTCGAAATCGCCCGTGCACTGGCGGCCGGTCCGGGAGTGGGCCGCAGCGTGATCTTCGCCGCAACGACCGGGGAAGAGATGGGACTGCTGGGTACCCGCTGGTATATCGCCCATCCCGCGCGCCCGCTCGACCAGCTGGTGGGAAACCTCGAGATCGAGATGATTGGCCGGCCCGACTCCCTGGCTGGCGGGCCGGGCCGAGCCTGGCTGACGGGTTACGAGCGCTCCACCATGGGGGACTCCCTCGCCGCCGAGGGGATCCCCATCGTGCCAGATCCCAGGCCCAATCAGCATTTTTTCGAGCGCAGCGACAATATCGCCTTCGCGCGCATGGGCATCCCGGCACACACCCTGTCGAGCTTCAATCTGCATGACGATTATCACCGCCAGTCCGACGATGCGAGCAAGGTGGACTTTGCGCATATGACAGCGGTCATCTCGGCCGCGGTCGATGCCGTTCGCATCCTCGCCAACGGCCCGAGGCCCGAGTGGCACCCGGGCGGCCGGCCAGAGCCTGCGCCAGCGAGGCCCTGATGTTCATGGCCGAAGGCGGAACGCCGTTCATGGCGTTGCTGGCGGCGCTGGCGATGGGCCTCCGGCACGCCACCGATCCCGATCACCTGACCGCCGTATCGACGCTCGTGCTCGCAGAGGAGCAGCATGGCCCGCGCAAGGCGGGCTGGCTCGGCCTCTGCTGGGGTCTTGGCCATGCGACGACGCTCACGGCGCTCGGCCTGCCCATTGTCGCGTTTGGGCTCACGCTGCCGGAGCGGCTGGGCCAGCTGGCAGAGCTCCTGATCGGTGTGGTGATCGTGGTGCTCGCCATCCGGCTGCTGTGGCAATGGTGGCGGATGAAACTCCACACCCATCTGCATACACATGATGGCAGCGCGCACCTCCACGCACACGTGCATGCGCGGGAGCACGCTGCAAATGCGGCGCCCGAACATCGCCACTCGCACGCGACGGCATTGGGCCGCAGCCCGCTGGCGGCCTACGGCATCGGCCTTGTGCATGGCGTGGGCGGGAGCGCCGCAGTGGGGCTGCTGCTGGTGAGTGCAATCCCCGGCCGGGCGGCCTCGACCACCGCGCTGCTGCTTTTCGCGGCAGGCACCGCCGCCTCGATGGCGATGGTGTCGGTGATGTTTGCCTGGGTGCTGACTCGCGGTGGCATTCAGCGACAGGTAAACCGGATCATGCCAGTCTTCGGCGTAGCATCACTGGCGTTCGGGATCTGGTATGGCGCGGTTGCGCTCCAGGCGGTACTCGGTACGTAAGCGAGCCCGTGCAGTTCACACGATAATGCGAACGCACGAAATGCAGGACACGAGACTCGGGATGCGGGACTCGGGATCCCGCGATGCATGAATCACCACCCGTGCCTTTCGCGCTTTCGTGCTTTCGTGTGAGGGATCTGCCAACCTGAACTCTGGACCCAGCATGCACCTCGCCGCGCTCGACTGGATCATCGTCGCGCTCTCGATTGCGATCTCGTTCGCGCCCGCCATCATCATGGCCCGGCGAGCTGGATCCAGCACCGCCGAATTCTTCACCTCGGGGCGATCGGCGCCGTGGTGGCTGATCGGCGTCTCCATGGTCGCCACGACCTTCAGCACCGACACCCCAAACCTGGTCACCAACTTCGTCCGCGAGCGCGGCGTCGCCAACAACTGGCAGTGGTGGGCGTTCCTGCTCACCGGCATGGCGACGGTGTTCTTCTACGCGCGGCTCTGGCGCCG
>DAIMFY010000210.1:0-4462 GCA_036724295.1 Gemmatimonadales bacterium
TCGGGATTCTCCACGCTCATCATCGGCGAGGAGAACACCGAGGATGCCGACCGCGTTGCCCGGATGGAAAATGAAGCGGTGCGCTACGAATCGGCGGCGGACCAGGCCCAGGCCAGTGACCTGGCCTTCCTGCTGCGTGATCTCCAGATGAACGAGTATCTCCGCGAGTCGGCCCGCGCAGGCGCGCTGATCCAGGAAGACCTCGACAAGGTGCACAGCGGAGTCAATCGCGGCGTCATCCAGTACAACAACCTGGCAGTCCTCAACACCGCGCGCCGGCCGGCAGTGCTGGTGGAGATGGGCTACAGCACCAACAAGTCCGACGCCTCGCTCATGACAACGCCGTCATCGCAGCGGCGCCTCGCGCACGCCATCGCCGAGGCGCTGGTGCAGTATCTCGGGGAATACGAGCGCCGCACCGGCGTTGCGCCCGCGGGAGCAACCCAGTGAGGCGGCTCGCCGTCATCACCCCGGTGACAGCCAGGGTTGCCCTGCTTGCCCTGCTCGCCCTGCCGATGGGCGGCTGCGCCTACTACAACGGGATGTACAACACCCGGAAATTCACGGATCAGGCGGAGAAGGCGGAGCGCGAAGGCCGCACCCTAGACGCAGGTACGGCGTGGGGGCAGGTCACAGTCAAGGCGGAGACACTGCTGGCGCGCCATCCCGAGAGCAAGTACGCGCCTGAGGCGCGCGTGCTCATGGGGCGCGCCTATGCCAAGCTGGGCGACTGCACCTCGGCGCAGGCGTCGCTGGAGCCGGGCCTCGGCATGATCCAGGATTCGGCACTGCAGCGCGAGGGGCAACTGGCGCTGGCTCGCTGCCTGGTGAAGCTCGACGAGGCCGGGCGGGCGGTTGCGACCTACCAGCGCCTGTATGCATCGGCCTCGGACAGCCAACGGGTGCTGCTGCGTCCGGAATTGCTCACAGCCCTGCAGCACGCCGGCGCGTGGCACGAAGCCCTCGAGCTCGCGACTGACTCCGCCGGCAGCATTCGTCGCATGCGCCTCTTGCTGCTGGCGGGGGCGGGCCAGCTCGATCCCATGCTCGCCCTCGCCGACAGCCTCGCCGCACAAGGCGACACGCTTGCGCCGTGGGATTCAGCCGCCGCATTGGCTGGTCGCACCGATGCCGCAGCCGCTTCGCGCATCGTCGACGATTTGCTGCGCATGCCGTCGGTTACTCCTGACCGGCGCGCGCGCGCGCTGCTGGCCGACGCGACTCGGCTCGGTCAGGTGGACAGCGGACTGGCGCTGGGGCGTCTCCGGCAGGTGGCCGATAGCGCTACGCCGGCAGACCTGGCCGCACGCGCCCGGCTGGACATGATCCGGCTGCGCGTTCGCTACGCCGACAGCCCGGCCGACCTCGACGGTATCGCCGCCGATCTCAGCCGGGAGACGGAAGACTCACCGTTCGCAGCGGAGGCCCGGATCCTGGCCGCGTCGCTCGCGCGGCTCATCGGCCTCCGTGATTCCGTGACCCCGGCAACGCCGGGCGGCGACATGCAGACCTTCCTTGCCGGGGAGCTCGCGCGCGACGAGCTCCGAGCGCTGCCGCTGGCCCGCCAGCTCTTCGTTCAGGTCGCCGATCGCTGGCCCACTTCGCCGTACGCCGCCAAGGCACTGCTGGCGGCTCGGGTCCTCGCTCCCGGGGATTCAGAGCTTCGCGCCCGCATCGAGACAGAATATCCTGCCGACCCCTACGTCCTGGCGGTCCGCGGTGAGGAAGTGCCGGTGCTCCGCGTGCTGGAAGATTCGCTGGGGAAATTCGCCTCCGCGGAAATGACCCGGCGGTTCCGCACCCCCGAGCGGCAGCGGCGGACGCCAGCCGCGCGGCCGGGTCAGCGCCCCGCCCCCGGCCAGCGAATGCCGGAGCCCCGCTGAGCGTGGCCCCGGCGCGGGAACTTTTCGGCGTGAGCTTCCAGAATCCCGTTGTGCTGGCCGCCGGTACCGCCGGCTACGGGCGCGAGCTTGCCGGCGTGATGAATCTCGAACGCCTGGGCGGCATCATCTGCAAGTCCGTCTCGCTGGAACCCCGGGCTGGCAACCGCCCGCCCCGCGTGGCCGAGATGCCCCATGGGATGCTCAACTCGGTGGGCCTCGCCAATCCGGGACTCGCGTCGGTTGCGAGCCGGGAGCTCCCGGCGATTTGCCGGTCCCTCACGCGCTGCCGTGTGCTGGTGAACGTGGTGGGATTCACGATCGCCGAGTATGCCGCGGTCGTTCGGGGCCTGGAACCGGTGGATGGTATCGTGGGCTACGAGCTCAATCTCTCCTGTCCCAACAGCAGCGCCGGCGGGATCGAGTTCGGCATGGATCCGGACGCCGTGAGCAAGGTGGTGGTGCGAGCCCGGATGGAGACCCGTCGCGCCCTCATCGTCAAGCTGTCGCCTGCCTTGGGTGAAATCGCAGCCATGGCCGATGTCGCGAAGGCGGCCGGCGCCGACGCCATTTCCGTCGTCAACACCCTGCCGGCTGCACTCTACCACGGGCCCGTCGGTACCTCACGATTGGGGCAGGGCCAGGGCGGTGTCTCAGGCCCGCCACTTCGCGAGGCCGCGCTCCAGGCCGTACGCCAGGTCCAGCAGCGGACCGGGCTGCCGGTCATCGCGACCGGCGGCGTTCGCTCGGTGGCTGATGTCCAGGATTTTCTCGCCGCCGGTGCCAGCCTGGTCGGGATCGGCACCGCCGCCATGGCGGACCCTCGGCTTCCCGAGCGCCTGGTGCGCCGGCTGGAGGCGGCATGAGCGAGGTGATCCTGGCTCTCGACGTGCCGACGGCGGAGCAGGCCGAGCGCCTGCTCGACAAAATCCCTCGTGCCAGGTGGGCCAAGGTGGGCTCGGTGCTGCTCACCCGCGAGGGCGGCGCGCTCGCGCGGCGGCTGGTAGCGCGCGGGCTCAGTGTGTTCCTGGACCTCAAGTGGCATGACATCCCGAACACGGTGGCTGGTGCGGTGGCACAGGCGCGTGACATGGGCGTTGCCATGGCCACCGTGCACACGCTGGGTGGACGTGCCATGATGGAGGCTGCCGCCGCGGCGGCGGGTGATCGCCTGGCGTTGGTCGGTGTCACGGTCCTCACCTCCCACGACCGGGCGAGCTATGCCCGGACGACCGGGCGTGACGAGGTGGATCTCGATGCGGAAGTCGAGCGGCTGGGCTGCGCCGCGCGCGACAGCGGTCTCTCGGGCATCGTGTGCTCGCCGGCCGAGGTTCGCCGGATGCGGAACATCCTTGGGGGAGGGGCACTCCTGGTAGTACCCGGGATCAGGCGGAGCGGCGATCGGGTGGGCGACCAGCAGCGGATCGCGACTCCTGCGGCTGCGGCGGCGGCCGGTGCCACGCACCTCGTCGTTGGGCGCCCCATCCTCGAGGCGCCTGACCCGGCGGCGGCCTTCGCCGCCTTCGTGGATGAGGCCGCATGCACCCGGTGCTGACGGCGGCAGCGATGGGGTTCCTGCTGGCGTCTGGACGGTTGCAGGCGCAAGAGCCGCTCCGGGATGAGGCCCAGATCGTCGTCAAGGCCTGGACCAGCCACGACGCGGGCGGCATCCTGGCTGGCTCGGACTCGATCCTGCTGAACCTTCCCGGCGCAGATCCGGCGGCGCCGATCGGCCGCCAGCAGGCGACAGCTCTGATCCGGGAGTACCTGGATGGGACCAGCGAGGAGGCCCTCACGCTCCAGGCGGTCCGCTCCACGGCCCGGGATCGCGGTTTCGCCGAACTGTCCCGGCGCTTCCGGCCTGCCTCCGGCTCGGCCAGCCGCACCGAGACGATCCTGCTGGGGTTCCGGCAGGAGACGGAGCGATGGCGGTTGGATGAGCTGAGGGTGGTTCGGTAGGCGGCTCGGCGGCTGGTCCCAAGCCCCTAGCCCCAAGCCCCTAGCCCCTAGCCCCTAGCCCCAAGCCCCTAGCCCCAAGCCCCAAGCCCCAAGCCCCAAGCCCCAAGCCCCAAGCCCCAAGCCCTATCCCCTAATCCCTCACCCTTGCACGACTTCCATCCGCTGGCTATAATCCAAAGCTAGACTTTAAACGGCCTCCGGTCCGGGGAGATGGTGTGAAGGTTCGTTCGAGCGTCAAGCCGATCTGTGAGCACTGCCGCGTGATCAAGCGCGCGGGCGTGGTGCGAATCATCTGCAAGCGCAATCCCAAGCATAAGCAGCGGCAGGGCTGAACATGGCACGCATCGCAGGCGTGGATCTTCCGCGCGAGAAGCGGGTCGAGGTCGCCCTCACGTACATCTTCGGCATCGGCCGGCCCACCAGCTCACGCATCCTGACCGAGACCGGCGTCAACGCGGATACGCGCGTTCGCGATCTCTCGGATGCCGAGGTGGCCCGGCTGCGCCAGTACATCGAGCGCACCGTCAAGGTGGAAGGCGCGCTCCGTACCGAAGTCGCCATGAACGTGAAGCGGCTCATGGACATCGGCAGCTATCGAGGCATCCGGCACCGCCGGGGCCTGC
>DAIMFY010000211.1:0-4433 GCA_036724295.1 Gemmatimonadales bacterium
GCCGATCCGCTTCGATGGCGCGTGTCCCGAACAGTTCCGCGAGCCGTCCCTCCGCGGCACGGCGCATGAGATCCATCTGGAAAAAGCGGTCGCGCGCATGGAGGTAGCCAAGCGTGGCGTAAAGATCCGCCTCGGACAAGGCGGTGATGGTGGGAATACCGAGGGAATCGAAGGCAACGACCGAGCTGTCCTGCAGCGCTGCCACCACCACCCTACCGTGATCCTCGGGAACAGACGACCGCAGCCAGAGCCACGCAGCGAGCGCTGCCAGGACCACGACCACCAGCGCACCCAATAGCATGCGGCGCAGCAGGAGCATCCGGATTCAGCTCACCGCGATGATCTGGTCCCGCCGGGTGCCGACGCTCACATACCGGATGGGCGTCTCGGCCAGCGCCTCGAGACGGTGCAGGTACGCGCGCGCAGCCGCGGGGAGGTCAGCGAGCCGGCGTGCCTCCGAGGTGGGAGCCTGCCAGCCCTCCAGCTCCTCGTAGACCGGCTTCACGCGCTCCAGCAGCTCCACTTCGTCGGGAAATTCCTCGCACGGCTTGCCGTTGAGTGTGTAGCCGACGCAAACCGGGATACGCTCGAATGCATCCAGCACGTCGAGCTTGGTGACGGCAAGCCCGGTAAGCCCGTTCACTCGCACGGCGTAGCGAACCACGATCGCATCGAACCAGCCGCAGCGACGTGGCCGGCCGGTGACGGCGCCAAATTCCCCGCCCGCCTTCCGGAGGCGCTCATCGTCCTCAGCGCTCGCCGCCGAAGGCAGCGGACCATTGCCCACCCGTGTGGTGTAGGCCTTCACGACGCCGAGCACGCCGTCAATGCTGGTCGGGCCAATGCCGGCGCCGACCGCGGCGCCGCCAGCGGTGGTGCTGGATGATGTCACAAAGGGATAGGTGCCGTGATCGAGGTCGAGCAGCGAGCCCTGCGCGCCCTCCAGCAGAATTCGCTTGCCCGAGCGGAGCGCACGATGCAGGAGGAGCCCCGTGTCTGCGGTCAGCGCATTGAGCCGCGGCGCGTAGCCGGAGAGCAGGGCCACGTGCTCCTCCAGCGAAGCTCGCTCCGTTGAGCCCATCATCTCCAGCACGCGGTTGGCGCGCGCCACGCGCTCGGACAGGAATACGTGCAGGCGACCCATGTCGCGGAGGTCTCCCACACGCACGCCGCGGCGCCCGACTTTGTCCTCGTAGGCAGGGCCAATGCCCTTGCCCGTGGTCCCGATGCCCTGACTCTTTTCGCTCGCCGCATCGAGCAGCTTGTGATAGGGCAGCACCAGGTGCGCCCGATCAGACACGAACATGCGGCCATCGATGGCGATGCCGCGCTCGCCCAGGGCGTCGAGTTCCGCGAACAGCGTCACCGGATCCACCACCACCCCGTTGCCGATGACGCAGGTGGCGCCCTGGTGCAGGATGCCCGAGGGGATCTGGCGCAGGATGAACTGCGAGTCTCCCGTGACCACCGTATGGCCGGCGTTGGCGCCGCCCTGGTAGCGCACGACGAAGTCGGCCTGCTCGGCCAGGACATCCACCAGCTTGCCCTTACCCTCGTCGCCCCACTGGGCGCCCACGACCACGGCGCAGCGTGTCCGCTCGTCGAACATCCGGTCCTCGTCTTGGCAAAAAAAAGAGCCCCCGTGGGGGCTCGTGCATCCTCGTATAAAGATAGGTTGGGATCGGGATGGGGTCAAATGGCGCTGACCGCTTAGAGGATAGCGCTCAGCGTACGCTCCCCAGCCACACGCCGAGAGCGCGCGCGGTCTTGAAACTCATTCCGGCCGCCGTGTCACGCGGGGTGTGCACCCGGCGAAGCGTGCTCCAGTCAAGGCGAGCAAGTGTTACGGCGCGCGCGCCGGCGCGCGCGAACGCCTGGCTGTCCACCATGATGCCGGGAAGCAAGGTCCGGCGCCGGATCTGGATGCCGGGCAGGGCAAGCGCCTTCCCCACCCGTTCAGCCAGCTGCGCGCCCAGGCGATCGTGCGACACGATCGAGACGCTGCCGGCATCATCTACGGTGTCGACATTGATCACGTCACGCCCACGGATCAGCTCCGACGTCTGCTGCGCCAGGATGCGGGCACCCACCAGGCCGAATTCCTCGGCGCCGGTAAAGATAAAGCCGGTGCGATGGTCGGACGTTTCCGCGGCGGTCAGCGCCGCGACGAGACCTGATCCATTGTCGACCGCTCCCACCGTGCGGTGCTTCAGCCGGGCGCGCGAGCAGAGCACGCTCGCGGCGAGCGTGAGCCCCGAGGCGGCCGCGACCAGCCACTCGGACGGCACCACGGCGAGCCGCGCCACCGCGAGGCCAGCCATCACGAGCACGCCCAGCACGGTGATGGCGATCGCCACCAGGCGCCCCGCCATGCTCTGGCGTTGCGCCTTGGTGTCCACGTGCGCCACGATCCAGCGATCTATCAGTGCATCGGGGCGCTGGACGATCAGGTTGGCGTCTTCCCGCTGCTCGCCGCGCGCCGGCGCCCAGCCGAGCGCGATGCCGGTGGCCACTGTGGCCAGCGCGGCCAGCCCCAGCGCCCAGGTTGCCAGTGCTGCCCAGGCCGGCGGCCCGGTCATGAGCAGCAGCGGAATCATGAGCACGGTGAGCCAGCCCAGGCCGGCGCCGCACACCGGCAGCGCATTGAGGGTGCCAGTCGCAAAAGCAAAGCGCTGGACCTCCACCCGGAAGCCCAGCGTCTGCAAATGATCGGACAGGAGCTGGCGCGCTGCCGCCGCTTCGGATGTCCCCGCCTCCCGCTCCAGCGACAGCAACGCAGTGACGACGTCGTCGGTGCCGCTGGAAGGCGCATCAGCCACCGGCGCCCGTACCGCGCTGTGCCGCCCGTGCCGTCGCGTCGTCGACGAGGCCTTCCTCGGCCAGCTCGGCGAGGTGGCCCCCGAACGTCTGCATGAGCTCGGAATCTGCCATCAGCTTCCGCAACTTGCCCGGCGCCTGGTTACCCCGCAGCAGGTCGCGCGCATTGTCGGTAACGACCAGTACTTCCACCGCGGCAACGCGGCCCTCACCATCCTTCCGGGGCAGGAGCTGCTGCGCCACCACGGCGCTCAGCGACTCGGCCAGCCGCATGCGGCCGATCTCCCGCTCCTCGGCCGGAAACATGGCGACGCAATGCTGCACGGTGGATACGACGTCCGGAGTCGCCATCGTGCCGATGACCAGCAATCCTGATTCCGCCGCCTTGAGCGCGGTGCTGAGCGTCGCTGCATCCGTGATATCGCCCAGGACGACGACGTCGGGATCCTGCCGCAACGCCGCCTGCAGTCCGATCGCGGGCGAATCGGTGTCCACGCCCACTTCGCGCTGGGTCACCGACGACGTCAGGTCACGATGCAGGAACTCGATCGGGTTTTCGATGGTGACGATGTGCTTGTGCTTGTTGGCGTTGATGTGATGCACCATGGCCGCAATGGTGGAACTCCGGCCACTGCCGCCCATGCCGGCCACGATCACCAGGCCACGTTCGACATCGGCCACGCGCTTCAGCCCATCGGGCAGTTTGAGGGTCTCGAAGCTCGGCACCGCAAACGGAATCACGCGCATGACGATCATGAACGACGACCGCTGCCGCAGCACATTCACCCGGAATCGTCCCACACCTGGCATGCCCCAGGAACAGTCGAAGTCGCGGAGGCGGTCGAGCCGGGCACGGTCCTCGTCGCTGGTGAGGAGCCGGAGGGCGATCGCCCGGGTCTGATCCGGCGTGAGCCGCTGCTTGGTGAGCGCCACCAACCGGCCGTTGATGCGGGCCCGGAACACGTCGCCCGCCTTGATGTGCAGGTCGGAAGCACCGCGCTCCACCGCCGCTGCGATGATCTTCTCGATGCTGGTGCGCACTGCCCCCGGCTCGCCTGCGGTCATGTGCGCCTCATGAAGCCCATGTGATCGTATACGATTGCCATCGTCTCACTGGCGAGCGCGCGGGCGCGCCGGGCGCCGTCCTGGAGAATTTCGTCCACTCGCGCGGGAGATGCATTGAGTTCTGCTGCACGCTCGCGGATGGGCGCCAGCACGGCGCTCATGTTGTCGGCCAGGACCCGCTTGCAGTCGAGGCAGCCCCACTTGGCCCCTCGGCAGTTGTCGGCTACGAGCTGGACGGTCTCGGGCGGCGAGAAATGCCGGTGCAGGTGGTAAATGTTGCAGATCTCGGGCGTGCCCGGATCGGTGCGCCGCTTGCGGGCCGGGTCGGTCTTGGCGGGACGCAATTTCTGCCAGATCTCTTCGGGCGTGTCGAGGATGCCGATGGTGTTGCCCCTGCTCTTCGACATCTTGGTGTCGCCATCGAGACCCATGATGCGCTTGGCCTCGGTCAGCAGCGCCTCGGGTTCGGGCAGGACGGTCGCGCCCTCGGCATAGGTGTTGTTCCAGCGGCGGGCAATGTCGCGGGCGAGCTCCAGGTGCTGCACCTGGTC
>DAIMFY010000212.1:0-4427 GCA_036724295.1 Gemmatimonadales bacterium
TCGCCAGCCCGCATGACGAAGTGGGCCAGTCCTTCGGACCGGTCCGCGAAGGAGCGAATGACCAGCGTTGATGGTATGGGCATGGGGGAAAGATAACTGGATGGGCAGGATGGGCAGGATGGGCGGGATGGGCCGGTCCTGCCCGTCTAGCCCATCCTGCCCATCCCGCCCATCTTGAGTCGTGCCCCTGACACTCACCACCGCCACCTACCCGTCCCCGATCGGGCCGCTGAGCCTGGTCGAGGGGGCAGACGGACCGCTCGCGGTGGGCTTTCCTGGTCGCGCCGGCCGGCTGCACTGGCAGGTGCAGGTGCGCGGTGCCGCGCCCGATATCCAGGTGCGGGAGGGCCCGTGCGCCCAGACTGCGGCGGCGCTCGACGCCTATTTCGCCGGGCAGCTCAAGCGCTTCCGCTTTCCCTCCTATCTCGCACGCTGGTTTGGCCTCTCCGAAGGCCAGGTGGCGGTGACCCGGGAGATGTGCCGAATTCCCTTCGGCGACACCAGCACCTATGGCGACATCGCCCGGCTCACGGGACTCCACCCGAGGATCGTGGGGCAGATGGTCGGTGCCAACCCCTTGGCCATCCTGGTTCCCTGCCACCGGGTGGTCGGGGCCCGGGGAGCGCTAGTGGGCTATGGCGGCGGGCTCAACCGCAAGCGCTGGCTGCTGGCCCACGAGACACGGCATGGGCAGATGGTGCTGAGGGGCTAGGGTCTGGGGTCGAGGGTTACGAGTCACGGGTCACGAGTCACGGGTCACGAGTCACGGGTCACGAGTCACGGGTCGCGGGTCGTCTCACGCCCCACGCCTCACGCCTCACGCCCATATTGACAACTTCCCAATCGCGCCGCAGCTTAGAATATGAGACTGCAGGCACTCTCCTATTCCTGATTGCATCATGCACGGCGGCCGTCCGGACAGTCGTTCCGACGGTCTTTTTATTACCTGGCCACCCGGGCCAGGAGTCTGACCGGGGCCTATAGCCCCCCACAGCAGAGGTTTTCCGCAATGGCGAAGGGCACGGTAAAGTGGTTCAATGACGCGAAGGGCTTCGGGTTCATCGCGCAGGAAGGCGGCAAGGACGTCTTCGTTCACCACACCGCTATCACGATGGACGGGTTCCGGTCGCTCTCCGAAGGTGACCAGGTCGAGTTTGACATTGTCGAGGGCCCCAAGGGGCTGCAGGCGGCCAACGTCAGGAAGGCCTGATCGCCGCGCCGTTGCGCTGCACCGCGGGGCGTTGCGTAGGGGCGCGGCATGCCGTGCCCTCGCCGACGCCCCGCGGTGTTCTTTTTGCGGTATCATCGCCTGACCTTTGCCCGGATGCCTCGATGCACCCACGTCGTCTGCTCTCCCGACTCGCCATTTCCTCGGCGCTTGTCGCCATCGCTGTCCTGACCGCTGACACCAGCACCGCCCGGGCGCAGGAGATTGCACCCGACACCAGCGCGCTCCAGTTCCTGGGCTTCCACGCCGGCGACCCGCTCGCGGACATCGCGGCGCGGATGCAGGCGCTCGGAGGTTCGTCACTGCGCTGTGATCGTGCACGCCGCGATCGCCACGTGATGGAGTGCCGGGGCACGGTGCCCGATCCGGTGCGCGGCAGCAACGTCAAGGTGTGGCTCTCCGCCATCGACTCGATGGCCGCCGTGCTGACACTTTCCTCTGATGTAGGGCCTGACCAGCTGGACGGCTGGCGGGATGCGCTCGAACGCGCCTACGGCCGAGTGGGCGCGGAGGCCCAGGGACCGCAGTGGATGATGCAATGGGTGCGGCAAGGACGCATGATGCGGCTGACCTGGCGGGTGGGTGGTGGCGAGCGCGTGGCGTCGGTCAGCCTGGTCGACGGCCGCGTGCTGGACGCCTGGGGCCGGAGCCGGCCAAAAGGCGGCTGAGCGCGATTCATGAGGGAGGCCACCGCAAGGTGGCCTCTTTTTTTTTGACGCCTCTTTCCCTAACCTAGTGGACAGTTTCCCCCGATCCCATCCACGGCGGCGCGACCTTCGCCCGCTTGCGGAGAGCCTGAGTGCCCCAGTTTTGCCGACTCCTCCCGGCCATGGTGCTGTTTGCGCTCACGGCCTGCAGCAACTCCAAGCCGATCACCGTGGGTCTCGCCGGCGCGTTCGCCGATCCCGTGGGACGTCCCATGAAGCTGGGCGCCGAGCTCGCCGTTGAGGAGATCAACGCGGCAGGAGGCGTCAACGGCCGCCCGCTCGAGCTGCTGGAGCGGAACGACTACGGCGACGCGGACTCGGCCGTGGTCGCGGCGGCCTCCCTCTACAGCAGCGACGCCGTGGCGGTGATCGGCCACCTCTTCTCGGGCACGACGCTGGCCGCGGCCCCGGTCTACAACGGCGGCGCCAACCCGATCGTTGCGATCTCGCCGTCGTCATCCGCGCCCGAGGTCTCGCAGGCAGGACCGTGGATCTTCCGCGTCTGCCCCAGCGACAACGAGCATGGCGAGGCGCTGGCCCGTTGGGTCCGGGAACGGCTCGGGCTGTCACGCGGCACGGTGCTCTACCTGAATGACCCCTATGGACGAGGGGTCCGGCAGCGCTTCGCCGCCGAGTTCACCAGGCGTGGTGGCGAGATCATGGCGCAGGCGCCCTATCTCGGCACCGAGCCCGATGTCGGGGTGTATCTCGACCGGATGCTGCGCGACGGCGGCAGCCAGTTCATCGTGGATGCCGGCAACCGGAGTGAAGCAGAAGCGATCCTGCGCCAGGCACATGCGCGCGGCATCAACCTGCCACTCCTTGGCGCCGACGGTCTCGAAGGCATCGAGCAGGCGGGGGACCTGGCCGAGGGCGTGTACGAAACGCTGGCGTACCTGCCGCAGCTGGAGACCGCCGCCAACCAGCGCTTCGTGGCCGCCTACCGGTCGCGCTATCCCGATGAGCCACTGCCCAACCAGCCGGCCGCCGCATCGTATGATGCCCTCCACATCCTGGCGGATGTCATGCGCGCGCACGGCACCGGGCGAGCCCAGATTCGCCATGGTCTCCTCGACGTCAATCTTCAGCATCCGTATGACGGGGTCACCGGCCGCATCGCGTTCGATTCGCTGGGAGACGTGCCCACGCGCGAGGTCTATGTCGCCGTGGTCCGCAACGGCGCGCTCCGGCTCGCGGGAGGGCAGTGACCATGCTGCAGAGTCTCCGAAGCCGCATCGCGGCAACCATGGCGCTGCTGATCCTGCTGGTGCTGCTGATCGCGGTCATCGGCGTGAATGCCATCATTTCGCTGGGGCGGACGGCTGACCAGCAGCTGGTTGCGGTGGTGAAGGGCAGCCGGCTCTCCAGCGGCCTGGTTGGCACCGCGACCGCGGAGGTGCGTGCCGCGGAGCAGTACCTGATGCGGCCCGATCCGGCCGACATCGAGGAGTTCATCGCCAACGGCGACTCCGCCTACGATTATCAGCGACAGTTCCGGGAGTTGCCCGGCCTCACCACCGAAGACCAGATCACGCTCAACCAGATGGCAACGTCCCAGGCAGAAGCGGAGGTGGCCTATGCCCGGGCGCACGCGCTGGCCGACGTCGGCAAGCTTGACGAGGCACGCGCCGCCGCTGCGCTGGCAGAGGAGCCGAGCAACGCGCTGCTCAACGATGTCACCAGGCTGTCATTGGCACAGGGCCAGCGAGCGCGGATGCAGGCCGACGAGCTCCGGGACCAGGCCGGGCGTCGCCGGAATGCACTCTGGCTGCTGTTCATTGCGGTCCTGCTGATCGGCGTCGGCGCTTCGAGCGCCACCATCCGCGCAGTGGACAATCCCCTGCGGCGGCTCATCGGCGCGGCGGACCGGTTTGGCGGTGGCGACCTCCGGCCGCTCGCCCTTGGCGCCATGCCGACGGAACTGGAGCGCCTGGGCCGGGCAATGGACGACATGGGCGCCAGGTTGCGGGAAGTGGTCGGGTCCGTCACTCGCGAGGCCAACACGATCACCGCGAGCGCCACCGACTTCAGCGCCATGAGCGAGGAACTTGCAGCGTCGAGCGGCGAGATCTCCACCGCCATGGTCCGCGTAGCGACCAGTGCCGAACAGCAGCGCAGCGGCATGGAGCAGGCCGGAACTCTCCTGGAAGCGCTGCGCGAGGCCTCGGCGAGCAACGCACAGGCGGCCTCGCGCGTGGTGCATCTGGGCGACCGGATCCGCACCCTCGCCGCGGAGCATCGCGGTGATGTCGAGAGCGCCGGCCGCACCCTGCTGGACGTGCGCGAAGTGGTACAGACGTCGGCGCGTCAGGTGCAGGAACTGGCCCGGCAGAGCGAGGCAATCACGGATTTCATCGACCTCATCAAGCAGATCTCATCGCAGACCAACCTGCTGGCGCTGAACGCGGCCATCGAGGCCGCCCGGGCCGGCGAGCACGGACGCGGCTTCGCCGTGGTGGCGGAAGAGGTGCGCCGCCTCGCCGATTCCAGCG
>DAIMFY010000213.1:0-4396 GCA_036724295.1 Gemmatimonadales bacterium
CGCGGGGGCCCGCGCGAGGTGATCATCCGCGCCGATTCCAGCGCCACGTGGGGCAAGGAAACCTCCCGCTGGCGGCTCAAGCAGGACTCGATCATGGTGGCGATCGGCGGGGAGTGGGAGACTTATCAGCTGAAGTTGAACAAGTCGCAGCTGACCATCTCGGGCGGCGACCTGCAGAAGCCGATTACGCTGAAGCGCACAGGCAAGGCAACCCCGTTGCCCGCGGGAGTGGCCGTGCCGCCTGATCCGGACGCCTGAATCACGAAAGCACGAAAACACGAAAAGGTCGTCAGTCATCGGTCGTCAGTCGTCGAAGATTTGCAACTGACGACTGAAGACTGATGACTTTTTCTGCCTTTCGTGCTTTCGTGATACCTATCCAGCCTGCGCCACTCGCTCCGCGGCCAGTCGCCGTATCCACAGCGGCTCCCTGGCTGGCGACTGCTCGGCTATGACGAGTCGGCCGAGGAATCCTTCCCGCCGAAGCCCAGGCTCGATTGCCTCGCGCGCGCAATCGGCGCTGTTGCAGCGTGCACTCAGGTGGGCCAGCACAACGAGTTCCAGATTCTGATGCAGCACCTCGGTAAGCAAGTCGAGCGCTGCGCCATTGGACAGGTGACCGCCTGAACCGGCAATGCGCTGCTGGACGGAGGGAGGGTAGCCGCTGGTCCGCAGCAGCATTTCATCATGGTTGGCCTCCACTACCAGCACGTGGCACTCTCGAAGCAGCAGCCGTACCGCCGCGGTGGGGCGCCCCAGGTCATGGGCCAGGGCCACGCGCGTCCCATCGGGGCAGGTGACCGCAATGGCCACCGGCTCTGCCGCGTCATGGCTGCTGCTCGCGCACTCCAGTTGGAATGGCCCGAGCTGGATGGGCGCGCTGCCGCGGAGACGTCGGTGCTGCACGCCGTCACGCTGGCGCAGCGATGACCACGTGCCCTCCGACGCCGCGATGGGGATGCCGTGCTGGCGAGCCAATCGCCCCGCGCCACAGGCGTGATCGCCGTGTTCGTGCGTAAGGGCGATCCCGACAGCCGCCGCGAGCGACACGCCCGCCTGTTCCGCCCGGCGAGTCAGCTCCCGGCAGCTGAACCCGGCGTCGAGCAGCAGCACCTTGCCGTCTGCCTCGAGCAGGAAGCAATTGCCCCGGGATCCCGAGCCCAGCACATGGAGCACCGTCATGTGAGCGCCCGGTGCAGTGCGCTCAGCCAGGCCACGTGCTCCGGCGTGACCTCAACGTGGCGACGCGGCATTACCCGTCGCGCGATGTCGAGGAAGCCCTTCTCCGAGAGACGCTCGGTGCAGGCATTGCCCCAGGCGAATGGCGGTATCCACCTGGGTGGCCGCCCGTCCCCGAAGACGCTTGCACCGGCGCCAATGATCGTTCCGGTACTCAGCATGGTGCCGATGGCCGTCTTGGCGTGGTCACCAATGAAGCTTCCGACGAACTGTCGGCCGGTATCGCGCGGGCCAGCTGGAGTCTCGAGCCGCACCGGGCCGTAGGTGTTCTTGAGGTTGGATGTCGTGGTCAGCGCCCCGAGGTTCACCCAGTGTCCCAGGATACTGTGCCCGACAAAGCCGTCGTGGGCCTTGTTGCAGTAGCCGGTGAAGATGCTGCTGGACACTTCGCCCCGGACCACGGCATGTGGCCCGATGACGCTCTGGCGAATGAAGCCGCCCACGACGCGGGCATGCTCTCCGATCCAGCACGGACCCTCGAGCCGGGTGCCGCTTCGCACCTCGGCGCCGTCCCTGATCACGACGGCACCACGGCGCACGTCGAAGACGACCCCAGGTTCGACGCTGGCACTGCCAACCTTGACGTCTGCCTGGCTGCCCAGGATCAGGACATCGGCCGGCCACTCGACGTTGCCGGCCTCGGCGTGGCAGTCGCCCGGAAGCAACTGCTCCAGTGCACCGAGCAGCGCGTCGGTTCCGGCAAGCCAGATACCATCGATCGGGGCTGCGCCGCCTTCACCGTCGAGCGTGGCCTCTGAGGTCCCTTCGCGAATCATCCGGGCAGCCGTACGACCCTCGGCCCTCAGCCGGGTTACACCGGCGGGGATGCTCAGCCGCTCGGTCGCAGGTGCAAAGTCAGAAGCCGCGATGACCACGGGGCCTTCGAGGCGCGCCGGCGCCGCCACCCTCGGAGCGTCCACGTCCACGAAGCCGTTGACATGGTTGCCGATGATGGCACGAGTGGGGATGCCGAGCGCCCGCTCCCAGCGCTCACGGATGCGCCAGGCACCCGCGCGAAGTTCGGCCACCGGGCGGACCCCGGCGAAGGGCGCCCAGCGTCCCTCGGGATCGTCGGGCTCGAGCAGCACCAGCTGCATCAGGGCAGCTCCCGGATTTCCGGCGGCAGTGCATCGAGCACCTTCTTGAGTTCAGCCGAATCGTGCCTTGGCATGACCAGCATGCGGCCGTTGGCATGCACCACCACTACCTCCTGCATGTGGCTCACCACGATAGGTTCGCCCGACGACCAGATGATGCAGTCGTGTGATTCGTGCGCCACCGCCGGGCCGACGATCACATTGCCGGCCGGATCCTTTGCCCGCACCCGCGCCAGCGCTTCCCACGTCCCGATGTCGTCCCAGGCAAACGCACCGCTTACCACAGCCACGCGGTTGCTGCGCTCCAGCACGCCCACGTCGATCGATATCGGCGTGACCTTGTGGAAGAACCCGGCGACGTCACCGGCGTCGAGCCGGGACAACGCCGACGCGACCTCGGGCGTGTGGCGGCGCACTTCATCCAGCAGCCGGTGCGCCGTCCAGGCGAAGAGACCGCTGTTCCAGAGCGCGCCCGCCGCCATCAGGTCGAGCGCCGTAGCGGCGTCCGGCTTCTCCTGGAAGCGTGCGACCGAGCGCGCGGACTCGTCGAACGGCTTGCCCGGGACGATGTAGCCGTACCCGGTCTCGGGACGGGAAGGGATCATCCCCACCGTGACCAGCCGATCATGCGCCACCGCCGTCTCCAGCGCCTGGGAGGCGGTGCGGCGGAAGGCAGCCGGGTCACCGATGGACCAGTCGGCGTGCAGCGAGAGCACTTCCGCATCTGGATCGCGCCGCAGCGCTTCGTGGGACGCCCAGATGAGCGCGGGGCCCGTGGAGGCGGCCCGCGGCTCCACCAGGACGTTTGCGTTGGCGAGTCCGAGCCGGCTCTGCAGCAGCCCGGCAAGCGCGGCGCCGGTTACCAGCAGCACCCGCTCGGCCGGCACAAGGCCGTCGAGCCGTGCAATTGCGTCTTCGGCGGTGGAGCCCGGCCCGGTCAGCGGGAGCAGTTGCTTGGGATTGGAGGGCGAGCTGAGGGGCCAGAACCGGGTGCCTGACCCGCCGGCGAGCAGCACGGCCCACTTCATGGCTGGACCTGCGATGGGCTCGGCGATTCGGGAAGCGAGCTACAGCTGGGCGGCAAGGGCAGGGCCTTCCTGGCGAAGTTCGAACAGGAGCTGGCCGATGTCCGCCGAGGAATCGGTGAGGACCAGCAGCCAGTTGCCATCGCGGATGACGCCTCCCAGCGCCAGCCCGCCAGCGCATTCCAGCACGAACCTCGCAGCAGAGCCAATGCGAGCGGTGTCACCCAGGCGGACGGCAGACCGCGCGATCGTGACCGTGAGCGCAGCGAGCGCTTCCGCGTCGAGCGAGCTTCCGGCGCTGCTGATGGGGAGTCCGTCCGGACTGGCAACCAGCACCGCGGTCACGCCAGATCGGGCGGCGAGGGCGTCGACCAGTTCGGCCAGGCTGGGCATTGGCAGCTCCTGCACGGAGGGGAGGGACAAGGCGGGATTGTAGAAACCGGCCGCGGGGAAGTCAAGAAAAGATTGACCCTCTGGTGGCCCATCCTTACTCTTCACCGCACATGCGCTTCCCAACACTGTGCCTAGCCGGCGTCCTCGTGCTGTGCGCCTGCGGCGACCCGAATGCCTTGCCCGATCCGCAGATCGCCAACGTGGTGGATACTATCTCCATCTCCGCGCTGACGGGCACCGCGATCCAGCTCCCGAGTGCCCTGTCGGTGGCGGGGCCTCGTGGGGTGCGCACCGACTTGAGCGCGGACTTCGACGTGGCGTTCGATATCCGCGACGATGTGCCGGTGTTCCTTCCCCGGGCGGCGCTCAATTTCCCCTCCGGTGGCCTCCAGCCCGGTCTGATGCGGTCCGACAAGGCCTTCGCGGAGATCCGTCAGGGCGAGAGCAACGGGTATACCACGCGTGACACGCTCCAGCTTGCCGTGGGCGACGTGTTCGTGGCGCGGTCGCGGGTAGTCTGCTCCGGGCTTCAGGTGCCGCTCTATGGCAAGCTGCAGATCCTGGAGCTGGACGCGGGCGCCCGCACCGTCACCTTCGAAGTCCTGGCCGACCAGAATTGTGGCTATGTCGGGCTGGAGCCCG
>DAIMFY010000214.1:0-4395 GCA_036724295.1 Gemmatimonadales bacterium
TCTCGGTGGGGATGGGCTCGCTCCAGGCCTACGCGTCCTACCTCACCAAGAAGGATGACATTGCCCTGTCGGGCCTCGCCACCGCCGCCACCAACGAGACAGCTGAGGTGGTGCTGGGCGGCTCCCTCGCAATTCCGGCAATCGTGACCTTCTTTGGGGTCACCGGTGCCGTCGCCATTGCCAAGGGTGGTACCTTCGATCTCGGTTTCGTCGCCATGCCGCTCGTCTTCAACCAGCTGCCGGGCGGCGCCCTCATGTCGACTGCGGCGGGCGTCATGTGGTTCGGGTTGCTCTTCTTTGCCGGCATTACATCATCGGTTGCCATGGCAACGCCGGCGCTCTCCTTCATGGAAGAGCACTTCGGATGGAGCAGGCAACGGAGTGCCTGGACCATGGGCGCGGTGGCGATGCTGCTTGGGCTCTGCCACATCATCTGGTACACCGGCGGCTTCCTGGCGGAGTGGGACTACTGGGCAGGGACGTTCGGGCTGGTCATATTGGCGCTGGTGGAAACGGTCCTCTTCATGTGGGTGTTCGGGCCGGACAACGCCTGGCGCGAGCTGCATGAGGGGGCCTCGATCCGCATCCCTCGCGTCTTCAAGTTCATCATGACCTACGTGACGCCGGTCTTCCTGCTGGTCATGATGGCATGGTGGATCAAGCAGGACGCGCTGCCGACGCTGTTGTATCGGGGCGTACCCGAGGACCAGCACGCCACCAGGACCGCTTCCCGGCTGGTCATGGTCGGGATCCTGGTGCTGCAGCTGTTCCTCATCCGGGCCGCGTGGCGCCGCAAGGCCCTGCGTCCGGCCGAGACGGGAGCTGACCGATGAGCCTGGGATCGCTGTTGTTCATGCTGACGGCGTGGATCTGCGTCCTCGGCCTTACCGTATGGTGTTTCTGGAAGCTGATGCAGACGCCGCAGGAGGAGAAGCTGCCGCCTCCCGGCACGTCGTTGTAGGGAGTCGTAAGTCGTACGTCAAAAGTCGTATGACTTATGACGTACGACTTACGACCGTCATCCCCCTTTTCACCTCTCACAGAGCGAGCAGCGCATGAGCCTCTGGGCCACGAAGTCCATTTCCGTCCTGAAGGCGGAAGCGGAGGAAACCGGGGAGCGGTCGCTGAACCGCACTCTCGGCGCACTCAACCTCACCGCGCTCGGCATCGGCGCCATCATCGGTGCCGGCATCTTCGTCCTCACCGGTGTCGCCGCTGCGCGGTTTGCCGGCCCTGCGGTGCCGTTGTCGTTCATCGCGGCGGGCATCGCCTGCGCGTTCGCCGGGCTCTGTTACGCCGAGATGGCGAGCGCCGTGCCGGTGGCTGGCAGTGCCTACACCTATTCATATGCCACGATGGGTGAGTTCATCGCCTGGATCATCGGCTGGGACCTGATCCTCGAATACTCGCTCGGGGCCGCCACGGTGGGCGTGGGGTGGGCTGGCTATTTCATCAGCCTGATGGATTTCCTGGGCATCCATATCCCTGACCACTTTGCGGCCGCCCCCTTGTCCTTCTGTACCGCCGCGGACGTGGCGGGCAAGATAGGCGGCTGCGTCCAGGCGGGATTCGGCACGACCGGTGCCGTGCTCAACATCCCTGCCATGGCGATTGTCCTGCTCATGACGCTGGTGCTCACCATCGGGATCGAGGAAAGCGCAAAGGTCAACAACATCATTGTGCTGCTGAAGATCCTGGTGGTCCTCCTCTTCATCGCCTTCGGTGTCAAGTACGTCAATCCCGACAACTGGAAGCCGTTCGTGCCGGAGAACCTGGGCTCGTTCGGGCACTTCGGGATTTCAGGGATCTTCCGCGGAGCCGGACTGGTCTTCTTTGCCTATATCGGCTTTGACGCGGTCAGCACCGCCGCACAGGAGGCCAAGAACCCGCAGAAAGACATGCCAAAGGGCATTCTCGGGTCGCTGGTCATCTGCACCCTGCTGTACATCGTGGTCTCTGCGGTGCTCACTGGCATGGTCCACTACACCAAGCTTGACGTGGCCAACCCCGTCGCCTTCGCGGTGGAGCAGGTCAGTCAGCTGCACTGGCTGGTCCCGTTCATCACCCTGGGTGCCGTGCTTGGCCTTGGCTCGGTGGTGCTGGTCATGCTGCTGGGTCAGTCCCGCGTCTTCTACTCGATGTCGCGTGACGGACTCATGGGGCAGTGGGCAGGGAAGGTGCACCCCAGGTTCCGCACACCCTATCTCTCCACCCTCTGGGTCGGCGTCATCGTCGCGATCATCGCTGGCATCTTCCCGATCCAGATCCTGGGCGAGATGGTCAACATCGGCACGCTGCTGGCCTTCGTGCTGGTCTGCGCCGGTGTCTGGATACTGCGTCACAAGCGCCCCGACCTCGATCGGCCGTTCCGCACACCGTGGGTGCCGGTCGTGCCGATTCTCGGCATTCTTTCCTGCTTTGGCCTGATGGCCACACTGCCAGGGGCCACCTGGGAGCGGCTCGGTGTCTGGCTCGTCATCGGGCTCGTGATCTACTTCTTCTACAGCCGGCACAACAGCGTGCTGCAGCAGAAGATCAAGGACGGGACGGCGCCGACAGATACGTGAACCAGGGCGTAGGGCGCGGGGCGTAAGGCGTAGGGCGAGGCACTCACAAGCCTCATGCCCTACGCCCTATGCCCTGTTACTTTCCCCCCATGCTCCGTACCCTCACCGCGGAAAAAACCGCCGCTGCTCGCGCTCTGGCCACCGCTCTCAAGCCTGGCATGCGTGTCTGCCTCACCACCCATGTGAATCCCGATGGCGATGGCCTGGGCAGCGAGATTGCGCTCCTGCACCTCCTGCGGGCGCACGGCGTCACCTGCTGCATTACCAACCCGACCCCCACGCCGCCCAGGTTCGACTTCCTTTTCGCGGAGATTCCCGGCGCCGATCACACCGCCGAGGCGATCAAGGAGATCCGGCGCGCCGACCTGATCGTGGTGCTGGATATCTCCGATCTCGGCCGGCTCGGGATGCTGGCCGAGGCGGTGCGCACCCGCGGCGTGCCGGTTGCGTGCATCGATCACCACATGGGACTCGGCGTGCTCCCCGACGGGCCGCGCTATGTCGATCCCGACGCCTCGGCCACGGGCGAACTCGTGTTCGAGATCGCGGTGGCCAACGACTGGCCGCTGACTGCACCGATCGCGCGCGCCCTTTATGTCGCGCTGCTCACCGACACCGGCGGATTCCGCTTCAGCAACACCAAGCCACGCACGCTGCGCATCGCCGCGGACCTGCTGGAGACCGGCGTGGATCCGGAGCAGATCTATCTCGACGTGTACGCCAGCGCGCCGGAGGGGCGTCCTCGCCTCTTTGCCGAAGCGCTTCAGACGCTGGTGGTGGAGCCCGAGCACCGTCTCTCCTGGATCACGGTCCCGCCCGGCGCGCTGGAGCGCCACGGGGTTTCCTCGGACGACCTCGACGGCGTGGTGGAGTTTGCCCGCAGCATCGAGGGCGTGCGCATGGCGCTGCTCTTCCGTGAGGTGTCCCAGGGCCGGATCAAGATCTCGCTCCGGTCGGTTGGTGGTGTGGATGTGGCGGCGTTTGCGCGCCGTTATGGCGGTGGCGGACACATGAAGGCCGCCGGACTCGCCATGACCGGCTCCCTTGGCGAGGTGCAATCCACCATCCTCGCCGCGGCACGCGAGTATATTGCAGGGACATGAACGACGACCTGATGACGCGCATCGAGCGCACAATTGACACGCTGCGACCCTATATCGCGTCGCATCGCGGCAGCGTCGAGGTGATTGACTTCGACGTGTCCGACGGCATCCTCCTGGTTCGCATGGGCGGCCACTGCCAGGGCTGTGCGGCCAGCACGGTCACGCTCAAGCAGGGTCTCGAGCACCGGCTCCGGCAGATGGTGCCGGAAGTGCGGCACGTGGAGGCGGTGTGAGCGAGCCACTCGAAGCCCAGGTCGTGGCTGCGCTCGCGCGCATCCGCAACGAGCGGCTGGAAAATGACGTGCTTTCGGCGGGCATGGTGCGGAACCTCGCCGTCAGCGAAGATGGGAAGGTCGCCTTCAGCTTCCTGCTGGCCAACGAGGACAAGGGCACGCTCGTGCGGCAGGTGCGCCGGGCGGTGGAAATGGTCGAAGGCGTGACCGAGGTCAAGATCCAGGTCACCAATCCAGCGCCCGCGCGCGCATCGCACGGCCCGCCGGGCACCGAGCCGGCGGTGCCAGCGCCGCAGCGGCGCGAAGAGCTGGGCACCGTGATCGCCATTTCGAGCGGCAAGGGTGGGGTAGGGAAGTCCACCGTGGCCTCGAACCTGGCGGTCGCACTGGCGCAGGCGGGTCATCGCGTGGGCATCATGGACGCCGACATCTACGGCCCCAACATGCCGCGGATGTTCGGGGTGCATGAGAAGCCGATGGTCCATCCCGACA
>DAIMFY010000215.1:0-4376 GCA_036724295.1 Gemmatimonadales bacterium
CGGGACGGGCACGCCACCAACTGGAGCCGCAACTGGGGTGTGGAGGGCGAGACGACCGACCCCGCCATTCGCGAGATGCGAGACCGTGTCGCACGCGCCATGATCGGCACGGTGCTGCTCTCACAGGGGCTGCCCATGATCGGGCACGGTGATGAACTCCTGAGGAGTCAGCAGGGAAACAACAACGCATACTGCCAGGACGGACCGCTGACGTGGATCAACTGGAACCTCGGCGTGCGGGAACGGGCTATGCTGGCATTCGTGGCGAGCGCGGCGGCGCTTCGCCGCCGGCATCCCGCCCTGCGCCGGCTCGCGTTCCTGGCGCCGCCCTCGGCCCGGAGCGGGACGGTAGCCATCTGGTTCCGTACCGACGGCGCGGTGCTGGGAGATGATGACTGGGGTGTGCCGGGCTTGCACGCTTTTGGACTGCAGCTGCAGGAGAACGGTTCCGGTCTCCTGCTGATCCTGCTCAACGGCGGTGCCGCCCCTGCGCACTTTGCATTGCCATCCGGCGATTGGACAGTTACCCTGGCGTCAGCGGAGGGAACGGAAATGAGTCAGGACGAATGCAGGCTTCCTGCGTACGCGGTGGCGGTGCTTGAACCAAAGGCGTAAGGCATGGGGCGTGAGGCGTGGGGTCTCGATCTCGCATGTCCCACGCCCTGCACCCCACGCCCTACGCCCTGCGCCCTACATTGCCCCGTCCGGCCCCACCAGAATGAACGTCACGGTCGAGCCGGAGACGAAATAGGGAAGGCCGCCGCTGGTGCGGCGGGCCAGCAGGTTCATGAGGTGACTGCTGCTGGCGGTGACGACGATGCCAACCTGCATCCCGCCGCCGCTGCTCGATCCTCCCGGCCCCTGAAAATTTTCCCAGTCGAGGGTGTAGTGCGGGTTGTCGAAACGGAAGCCCCCACTCATGTACGGCTCCATGCCCGCGGGCATCATGCCCGCCGCCGCATCGGGCGGAAAGGCATTCTTGTCGGCCCAGTAGTTGTAGGCGCCGAGCCGCACGTTGTTCAGGTCGCTCATGATGCTGGCTACCTCGGCGTGCTCGCGCAGGTCCATGTAGCGCAGGCTGGCGAGCGCGGCAAGGATGCCGATGACGATCATGACCATCAGCAGTTCTATGATGGTAAAGCCGCGCCGACTCATGGTGTCCCCCGCCGGCTGACGATCTCATAGCTGTTGCCCACGAACGTTCGCAGTGAATCATCAGACCGCAGCGTGAGCCGCAAGGTCGAGTCCGACCCCTCCAGCACGAAGTCGCCAAACTGGGTGGTGGTGTACGTCAGGTTGGCGGCGGCCGGGCCGAGGTCGCTCAGCCGCACCGGCAGGTGGCCCGCGCTGTCGCGGTAGCGCTCGATGCGCTGGTACTGCATTGCCATCGTGAGCCGCAGGCTGGCCTCACGCACCGCCGCCGACTGCGGCGGCATCCCGCGCGCAAAGACCCAGTCGGGACGGGCCGTATAGAGCCACGCACCAATCGCCACCAATGCCAGGGCGGAAATGATGGTCACGATCCCCAACGTCCGCGTGGGAAGTGGCTTGTTGGACTGGCGTGCCGACTGCTGCACCGCTGCATCGTACGCCTCGAGCAGCGCCCGCTTCTCGGCTGACGGTTCAGGGGGCATCGGACGACCCTCCGGACGGCAAGGCGGCCTCGACTTCGGCGGGAAATGTTCGGATGTCGATCGGCTTCGTGATGTAGCCGCTGAACCCCGCGCTGACGGCCCGCTCGCGGTCGCCGCTCATGGCGTGCGCCGTCAGCGCGATGACGCGCCGGTCACGTTGCGCGGAGGCGCGAATGTCCTGCAGCAGGGCGAAGCCGTCCCGGCCAGGCAGCTGGATGTCCATCAGCACGAGATCCGGCGCCGTGCGCTCCAGCGCTTCCAGCAGCCCTTCACCGCCGGAAAGCCCCACGACGCGGTGCCCACGCAGCGTGAGGAGCGTGGAAAACAGCTTCATGTTATCGGGGCTGTCCTCGACGATCAGGATAGTGGCCAGACCGGGCTCCGTTGTTAGGGCGGCAGTCAATAACTACAATCCTGCCAGTCCATCGGCAACGCCGATGCTCCTGGCACCCCTTCCGGCAGGCCTATGTACGTCGGCGGCACCGTTCGCGTCCCAGGCGACAAGAGTATCACACATCGCGCGCTCATGCTTGCCGCCCTCGCGGACGGTACCAGCGTGGTGCGGGGCGCGCTCAGCTCGCTCGACGCCCGCTCCAGCGCCCGGGTGCTGCGCCAGCTTGGCGCCGGGATCTCGCCGCTTCGGCCTGAAGCCGAGGTGCGGGTGCAGGGCTTTGGACATCTGCGGGCGCCCCGCGCCACACTCGATTGTGGCAACGCCGGCACTGCCGCCCGGCTCATTACCGGGATCCTGGCGGCCCATTCCTTTTCGGTTCGCATCAGCGGCGACGCGTCGTTGCGGCGGCGGCCCATGCGCCGCATCACCACACCCTTGAGCCTGATGGGTGCCCGCTTCGAACCCGCCGAACCCGACCGGCTGCCGTTCCGGCTGACCGGGGGCCCCCTCAGCGCCCTTCGGCATGACCTCCCCGTCTCCAGCGCCCAGGTGAAGAGCGCGCTGCTGCTCGCCGGCGCCTGCGGAGGCGTCGACGTCTCGCTCTGCGAACCTGCTGGACTCTCGCGCGATCACACCGAGCGGATGCTCCGCGCCCTTGGATTCGATGTAAGTACGACAGAGGGCCGGATAGGGCTCGTGGCGGGAGGGCGATTCCGGCCGTTTGCCTTCGACGTGCCGGCCGATCCGTCCTCGGCCGCATTCCTGGTTGGCGCCGCGCTCCTCGCGGAAGGGGGCGAGCTCGCTCTTCCCGACGTAGGGCTGAACCCGACCCGCACCGGATTCCTCTCCGTGCTGGAACGAATGGGTGCTGCAGTCGTGGTCGAGGATCGGCGTGAACAGATGGGCGAGCCGGTCGGGGCGCTGCTCGTCTCACCCGCGTCGCTGGAGGGGACCATGGTTCGCGCCGAGGAAATCCCGGGGCTCGTCGATGAGGTGCCGATGCTGGCGGTGCTGGCCGCGCGGGCTCGCGGGGAGACGCGATTCTGTTCGGTCGGCGAGCTGAGGGTGAAGGAGAGCGACCGGCTCGGGCTTATTGCGTCCAACCTCACAGCGCTGGGCCAGCGAGCCCAGGTCGAGGGCGAAGACCTGGTGGTCGAGGGAACCCAGGCACCCCCGAGGGGGCGCATCCACACCCAGGGTGACCATCGCATCGCGATGGCGTTCCGGGTGCTCGGCAGCGTTCCGGGTGCTGACGTGAGCATCGACGACATGCAGTGCGCGGATGTGAGCTTCCCCGGCTTTGAGGGAATGCTCGATTCGATCCTGAGGCCGGCGTGACGCGGGCGGGCGCGGTGATCGCGATTGATGGCCCATCGGCGTCGGGCAAGTCCAGCACGGCGCGCGCGGTCGCGCAGGCGCTGGGTTTTGCCCATCTCGATTCCGGTGCGCTGTACCGTGGCGTCACGCTGGTGGCCCTGCGCGAGGCGATGCGGCGCGGCGGGGACGCGCACGCTGGCCTCCTGGCCGACGGTCCGGAGGCCATCCTGCGGGCGGCCGAGGAGCGTGGCCTTGTGTTGCATCCGGACGGCGCCGGCTTCGCCGCGTATCTGGAGGGCGACCCGGTGGACGACGTCATCAGGTTACCGGAAGTCACCCGGCGCGTGAGCGCAGTGAGCGCCGATCCGCAGGTGCGCGAATGGGTCAATGCCCATCTGCGCGAACTGGTCCGCGTCGGGCGCGACGTAGTGGTGGACGGGCGCGATATCGGGACCATCGTGTTTCCCCAGGCGGACCTCAAGGTTTTTCTCATCGCAAGCCCGGAAGTGCGGGCAAGACGCAGAGTTATGCAGCGCGGTGAAGGTGCCTCCGAAGCGGAAATCAAGCGCGAGGCGGCGCTGCTCGCGGCCCGTGACCAGGCCGACAGCAGCCGGGCCGTCGCCCCGCTGCGCCAGGCGGACGACGCTCGGCTGCTGGATACCTCAGAACTCACGTTCGAGCAGCAGGTGGACCGGATTGTGGGCTGGGCGCGGGAAGCGTTGAAGGCTGAAAGCTGAAAGCTGAAAGCTGAAACCCTCGACCCCTTGTCCTAACCCCAATCGCCATCTAACTTTCCCTGCTTCCCCGCGAACGCACTTCGGCGGCCGCGGGGTCTCACTCCAGCCCGCGGCTCCACGCCCGCGGTCCGACTGCGAAAGTGGCATCTCTCATGGCCCAATCCCCCGTCCTCGCTGAAAAGACCGACAAGATCTCCAACACCGGTCTCCGCGTCCGTCCCGACCTCTACGACGAAGAGTATTCCGACGACGAATACGAACAGCTCCTCTCGATGTACGAGGGGACCATGTCGC
>DAIMFY010000216.1:0-4327 GCA_036724295.1 Gemmatimonadales bacterium
AGTCCAGCGGCGCTTTCTGGCCATTCACAGCTCGCATCTCTGGGAATGAATCCCCGGTGCCTGACCACTCCCTTGGGGGATCCTGAAAGGCCGGCAAAGTCCGGCAGAAAACTGAACCGCCACCGGCCACTTGTCAAGAACCGAGCCCGGTTGTCAAGTAATTGTGTCGCAAGTAGTTGTGATGAGGTGATGCAGGGGACTGCAGGGCGGTGATCTGGCACTCTGCAATCGGGTCGACGGTCTACGGTCTACAGTCGACGGTCTACGATCGATCGTTGACCGCTGACCGTTGACCGTCGACTTCCTTTGGAAACAACACCGCCGGCCGCTTCGTCTGCCGCCCCGCCACACGGAGCCCGGCGAGCTCCGCGAGCCGAGCGTCGGTCACCGGGCCAGGCATCCCGCATGCCTCCCAGAGCGCCTGAGCGCTGCCCGGGAGGAACGGGCTGGTGAGGACCGCCAGCCGGACCAGGCAGGCGGCCAGCGCTGCGAGGATGCCATCCAGCGACGCATCGTCGCCCGCCTTGGCCAGCGCCCACGGGGCTGACTGCTGGATGAACAGGTTGGCGTCGCTCACCAATGTCCAGGCGGCGTCGGCCGCACCCCGGATGTCCAGCTCGTCCATCCGCTCGCGGAACGCCGCGATGGCCTTGAGTCCGGATGCTTCCAGCGTGGCGGCCGGTGCCCCAGCCGGGACGACGCCGTTCCGGTACCTGGCCAGCATGGCCAGCGATCGGGAGGCCAGGTTTCCCAGTCCGTCGGCGAGATCCGCCGCATAGCGTTCCTCGAATCGCTCCCAGGTGAAATTGCCGTCAGCGTCCCAGGGGATTTCGCGGAGCAGGAAATAGCGGAAGGCGTCGGCGCCGAAGCGATCGATGGCCTCATCCAGGTCGAGCTGGGTGCCGGCGCTCTTGCTGAAGCGCTCCCCGCGGAAATAGACGAAGCCATGGGCCCACACCTGTCTGGGCAGATCCAGCCCCGCCGCCTCCAGCATCGCGGGCCAGATGACGGTATGGAAGCGGGTGATGTCCTTTCCGATCACGTGCAGCTGCGCCGGCCACTCGCCACCGGAGCCCGGGACGCGCGTGGCCGTCCAGTAGTTAGGCAGGGCATCGAACCAGACATAGGTGGTCTGCTGTTCACCATCGCTGGTGGGGCGGGGGAAGGGGACGCCCCAGCTGAAGCGCGCCCGGCTGGCGCTGATGTCCTCCACACCCTGCCGCAGGAACGCCAGGATTTCATTCCGCCGCGACTCCGGCTGCAGGAAGTGCGGGTCGTTCTCGTGCAGGGCGATCAGGAAGTCGGCATAACGCGAGAGCCGGAAGAACCAGTTGCGCTCCTCCACCCACTCCAGCGTGCGAGTCGGATGCAGCACGCACTTTCCGTCCTCGATCTCTGCATCCTGCTTGAACGACTCGCAGCCCACGCAGTACCAGCCGGCGTACGATTTCTCGTAAAAGTCGTCGGGGTTCCGCTGAAAGATCCGCTCGATCAGCTCCTGCACGCCCGTCTTGTGTTCCGTGGCGGTGGTGCGGATGAACTGGTCATGACTGATGGCCAGGCGCTCCCACATCGTCTCGAACCGGCTGGCCACGTCCGCGGTGAGCTGTTCCGGCGGCACACCCCGTTCGGCAGCCGTCCGGGCCACCTTCTGGCCGTGCTCATCCATGCCGATGAGGAACCAGACATCATCGCCGGCGAGCCGGTGATACCGCGCGATCGCATCAGCGCCAATCTTCTCATAGGCGTGGCCGAGGTGGGGATCGCCGTTGGCGTAGTCGATGGCCGTCGTGAGGTAGAACCGGCTCATGGCTCGTCCTGGCGCCGGTCGTGCCGGCGGCGGCGGCGCCGCCGGCGCTCCTGGGCTTCGGCGGACGCCGCCGGGCTTTCGGGCGTGGTCCCCGTTGCTGGTGCAGGATCGGGCCTGGCGGCGCGGGGCGGAGGGGCGGGCGCATCTACGCTCACCGCATCCGCGTCGCTCATCTCCTGCTTGAGCTGCACCAGCGGAATGATGCGCGATTCATTGCCCTCGCTCCTGAGGTAGACCCGCTCGCGGAAGATGTCCACGGCCACCACCTTCTCCGCGCCGCGCGCCGTCTGGAGCACCTTGCCCTCGCGCGGGAAGCGCTTCCGGCTCGAGACATAGAACTCATGCTCGTACTTGAGGCAGCAGAGCAGGCGTCCGCACCCGCCAGAAATCTGCGAGGGATTGAGCGAGAGATGCTGGTCCTTGGCGAGTCCCAGGTTGACCGGGGTCAGCTCCTTGAGCCAGGTGGAGCAGCAGTACTCACGGCCGCAGCGACCGACGCCGCCCAGTCGGGCCGCCTCGTCGCGCACGCCGATCTGCCGGAGCTCGATGCGGGTACGGAAGAGGCTGGCGAGGTCACGCACCAGCGCACGGAAGTCCACCCGCTTCTCGGCGGTGAAGTAGATGGTGAGCTTGGCGCGATCCCACTGCCACTCGCAGTCGCTGACCTTCATGATCAGCTCGTGTGCCCGCACCCGCTCCATCACCTTGCGGCGCACGTCCTCCTCTGACGCGCGCACCTCGCGGTGCACTCGCTGGTCTTCCGGGCTGGCCTGCCGGATGATGTTGCGGATGGTGGTCGCCTGGTCGCCGGCGATCGCCTGGCCGACGGCGCAGCCGGTGCAGCTCCCGCCGCACTTCTGCTCGGCCACCTCGCCGACCGCCGTGACGTGGCCGTAGTCGCGTCCCCGCTCGGCGTCCACCACCACGGCATCGCCCACGTGCAGCCCGACCGGCGAGTGGAAGTACGCCTTGCGGGTGCCCTTGAAACGGACTTCGACCGTCAGGGGATTATCCATCAGCGCTCGCTGTACGCGCCGATGGCGGCGTACTTCTCCGCCCGGCGCCGGATCAGCCGCTCGGGGCGGATCTTCCGCAGCTCGGCGAGCTGGCGGATCAGCGCCACCCGCAGCGCTTCGCCGGTGGCATCGGGGTCGAGGTGAGCCGCACCCATGGCTTCCGGAACGATCTCGTCAGCCACCTTCAGGCGCTGCAGGTCCTCGGCAGTGAGCTTGAGTGCTTCGGCCGCGCGCGCCCGCTGGCTCGCGTCCTTCCACAGGATGGCGGCGCACCCCTCTGGAGTGATCACCGAGTACACGGAATTCTCGAGCATGAGGAGCCGGTCCGCGACGCCAAGCGCGAGCGCGCCGCCGGAGCCGCCTTCGCCGATCACCACGGAAATGATGGGTACCGGCAGCGCGCTCATCTCCAGAATGTTGCGCGCGAGCGCTTCGCTCTGGCCGCGCTCCTCGGCGCCCAGCCCGGGGAAGGCCCCCATGGTGTCGATGAGCGTGATGACCGGCGCCCCGAACTTGGCGGCGAGCTGCATCTGCCGCAGCGCCTTGCGGTACCCTTCCGGATGCGCCATGCCGAAGTTGCGCTTCAGGTTCTCCTTGGCGTCGCGGCCCTTCTGGTGGCCGATCACCATCACGGTGTCGCCGTCCAGGCGGGCCCATCCCCCCACGATCGCCGGATCGTCCATGAACTGGCGGTCGCCGTGCAGCTCGATGAAGTCGGTGAAGATGGTGCTGAGGTAGTCGAGGGTGTAGGGGCGCCGCGGGTGGCGGGCGACCTGCACCCGCTGGATGGGCGTGAGCGAGTCGTAGATCTCGCGTCGCAGGTCGTCGAGCTTTCGTTCGAGGCTCAGCAGCTCGTCGTCCACCCCGATGTCGCGCTCGGTGCCGAGGCGCTTCAGTTCCTCGATCTGGCGCTCGAGTTCCTGCAGCGGCTTCTCGAAGTCCAGCGTGTAGAGAGATGGCGGCATGCGTCAGTCTGCCTTGACGTAGTGGACGGCGTCGGGGCCCAGGAGGTCGCGGAGCGCGCGAAGCAGGTCTTCATCGGCCTCAACGCGAACGCGACGGGCCCGGAGGCGAACCGCCTCCCCATTCCCGTCGCTCCACTCAATATACAGGGGCGTCGGACCAGGATGCGCCGTGCAGAGCACGGTGGCGGCCTTGGCCGAGGTCGCGCCGGGCGTGGCGGGGAGCCGCCAGCGCAGGCAGAGCGCCATGGCGCCCGAGTCGCGCAGCTCGGCCAGCGGCCGCGCCGACTCCACGATGAACGGCGCGCGTTCTTCATCGCGGTCGCGGTCGCTGAACCCGCCGGTCAGCAGCAGCGCGGCATCAGGCGTGATCGCCTGGTTGAGCTTGGCCCACGCATCCGGAAAGACGATCGCCTCCGCCGTGCCGTGAAAATCCTCCAGCACCAGCCGGGCATACTCCTTTCCCGTCTTCTTCGAGATCTGGCGCTTGACCACCGTCACCACGGCGCCGATCGTGACCGGATGCTGGCTCCACTCGT
>DAIMFY010000217.1:0-4281 GCA_036724295.1 Gemmatimonadales bacterium
CGCCCGGCGTGCCATCCGATGGCGAGCTCCAGGGCGACGCCGCCCTGGTGCCGGACATCGCTGCGCGGAAGTCGCCCCAGTCGCCATTGCGCGGCCGCGCCAACATCCTCGTCTTTCCTGATCTCGACGCCGGCAACATCGCCTACAAGCTGGTCCAGCGCCTGGCCGGCGCCGCCGCGATCGGGCCCGTGCTGCAAGGGCTCGCGCGCCCGGTGTCAGACCTTTCCCGCGGCGCGAGCGTCGAGGATATTGTTCACGTCACGGCGCTCGTTGCGCTGCAGGCTGACCGTACTGAAGGAGCATCGGCATGAGCTTTTCCGCATCCCGGCAGGACGACATCGCGGTGATCCGCTCCGAGGGGCAGCTCACCGTCAACAACCGCCAGGAACTCAAGACCCTTGTCGCCGAGCGACTGGAACAGGGCGACCGGCGCTTTGTCCTCGACTTCGGCGAGACCGGTTACATCGACTCGTCGGGGCTGGGCGCCCTCGTGACCATCGCCAAGCAGGTCCGTGAGCGCGGCGGCGATCTCCGGCTCGGCGGGCTCAACGACGACCTGCGCTCGCTGTTCGAGCTTACCAAGCTCGACACGCTGTTCAGTATTTCGCCGTCGGCGAGCGAGGCGCTCGCCGGATTCTGACGGGGAATGACTTCACTCCGGCTCTGTGTCCGGCGGACCAGCCTCACCGATGAGACCGGGCCGGGTGCCCGGGTGACCCTCCGGCTTCCCAGCGATGTGGCCTGCATCGAGGAAGCCGTGGCACTTCTCACGCATCATTGCCTTGCCGGTGGCGAGGATTCCGGCCGCATGCGGTTCCGGCTCGAGGTGGTACTGGCGGAGGCCATCGCCAACGCCATCGTGCGTGGCAATCGCCAGGATCCGGACAAGTTCGTGCAGGTGTCGGTCCGGCTGCGCGCGCCGGACATCCGCATCGACGTGACCGACGAAGGCGACGGCTTCGACCCGGCTGCGGTGCCGGAGCCGCTGACGCCCCGGCAGATTCTCGAAGAGCGCGGCCGCGGCATCTTCCTCATTCGCCATCTCGCCGACCAGGTCGTCTTCAACGAACGGGGAAACTCCATCTGCGCCATCCTGCTCCGCCGCTGACCCCGCTCCGGGCCGCGCTCGACGCCCTCGGCGCGCTGGCCGGCGCGCAGCTCCGGATCTGGAAGGAAGAGGGCGACCGGGCCGTTCCCGTGGGCGGCGCGGTTGACGGCTGGACGCCAGTCCCGCCGCTCATGGCCGGCCCGGTCCAGATGCCGGCGGGACGGGCGTGGCTCGAGCCACTGCCCGACGAGCCCGGTGCCTGGCTCGAGCTTTCCGACGTGGATGCAGTGCGCGCCCCCGCGCTCGCACCCGCCATCGCCGCCGTGGTCGGGCCGCTGCTCGCCAACAGCAGGGAAGAAGTCGAACTCCTCTACGGCATCAGCGAAATTCTCGGCCGCACGGTCAGTCTCGCCGAGGCGGCCGAGACGATCATCCGCGAAGCGGCCGCCGTCGTCGGCGCGCGGCGCGCGTCCATCATGGTTCACGACGAGCGCCAGCAGGCGCTGGTGACCGTGGCGACGATCGGCTTTGATGCCCAGGAGGTCGAGCCGGTGGCGCTCGACGATCCTCAGAGCATCGCTGCCCGGGTCTTCCGGACCCAGGTGGCGGAGGCGCGCGCTGCGCGGGACACCCGCTCGGCCCGGCGCTACAGCGGCTCCTCGTACCTCAGCGTGCCGATCCGGTATGCGGCGCCTGGAGTGGCCCTCCGCTGCGTGGGCGTTCTCAATTTCACCGATCGGAACGGCGGCGACCGCTTCACCCAGGCGGAACGACAGCTGGTGACGACGGTCGCCAACTTCGTTGCGGTAGCCGTGGAGAATGCGCGGCTGGTGGCGCGGGAGCGAACCCAGCAGCGATTGCGCCGTGAACTGGAACTCGCCGCCGATCTCCAGCGTCGCATCCTGCCGTCCCCCGCGGTGCTGCATGGCGACGCCACGGTCGCAGCGCGCTGCGTGCCCGCCGAGTGGGTCGGCGGCGACTTCTACACCTTCTCCCGGCTGGGCAATGGCCGGGTGGGCGTGATGATCGGTGACGTATCCTCGCACGGGTTCTCGGCCGCGCTGGTGATGGCGCTGGTGCTGAGCGCGGCAGGCATACACGCGGCGGCGCCAATCACCCCGGACGAGACCCTCGCCGCGATGCTGGAAGGGCTGAGCGGGGAACTCGAGCGAACCGAGATGTACCTGACCGTGTTTTACGGCATGCTGGACCGGGCCAGGAGCCAGCTGCTCTTTGCCAACGCAGGGCATCCGTATGCGTTTCGCGTGGGAAGCACGTCGGTGGAGCGGCTCGGCGCCACGGCCCCGCCGCTGGGGCTCGCGGGGGTGCGCGACATCCAGCGTCAGGTGGTCCCATGGGATGCGGCGGATGACCTGCTCTGCCTCTGGACCGACGGGCTGGAGGACGCCCAGAACATCGCGGGCGAGAAGTTTGGCGAAGCCCGAATCCTCGACGTCGTGAAGGCGATGCATGGGGCTGAGCCCGAGACGATCGTCGATGCCGTGCTCGCCGAGGCGAGCGCGTTCGCAGCGGGACGGGGAGACGACCGCACCATGCTCGTCCTGCGGCTGTGAGCGCGCCGCGCGCCAAGCGGCGGCTGGGCCAGCACTTCCTCTTCGATCCTTCCATCCTGCGACGCATCGCCTCGGCCACCCTCGCTGGTCCCGGCGATACTGTGCTGGAGATCGGGCCCGGGCCCGGCGGGCTGACGGCCCAGCTGCTGCAGCTCGGTTGCCGGGTGGTTGCGATCGAGCGGGACGCAGACCTGCTCGCGGCGCTGCGCGTCCGGGCGCAAGGTGCTGCCATTGTCGAGGGTGACGCACTCGAACTCGACTGGCATGCAGTCGCGGGTCGCCCGCCCGCCGCTCGCTGGATTGTCACCGGTAACATTCCCTACAACATCACGACGCCCCTGATCGACCTGGCGCTCAGGGCCCCGCTGCCAGCGCGGGTCGTCTTCCTGGTTCAGCAGGAGGTGGCGGCGCGTCTCGCGGCGCAGCCCGGGACCAAGGCGTATGGCGCATTGTCGGTGGGGGTACAGGCGGCCGCTCGAGTTGAACGGCTTTTCGGTGTGCCGGCGGGTGCCTTCACTCCTGCGCCCAGGGTCAGATCGGCGGTGGTGCGACTTACTCCGCTGGCCCAGCCGGTCGTGCCGCTGACGGCGCAGGCGACCTTCCGGCGCTTCGTGGTCCAGCTCTTCGGCTTGCGGCGGAAGCAGCTCGCCGGATCGCTGCGGCAGATTCTCGACGCCAGTCCTGATCGCGTGCAGCGGGCCCTGGCTGGACTGCACATCCGCCCCGATACCCGGGCGGAAACACTGACGCCGCAACAGCTTTGGGCCGTGATGCGAGGGCTCGTTGACGATGTGGACGGCCGGTGCTAGCTTTGTGAAACATTTCACAATAGGGCATGCCGAGAGTCGCCGAATCCACTATCCGTCGCCTGTCCCTGTACCTCCGATTGCTGGAGGAGTTTGCCGCGCAGGGCATCGAGACGGTCAGCTCCGAGGCTTTGGCCGGCCGGGGCGGGACGACGTCCGCGCAGGTGCGGAAGGACCTCTCGTTCTTCGGGTCATTCGGCAAGCGAGGGCTGGGGTACGCCGTACCGGAGCTCATGGACCGGTTGCGCGACATCCTGGGACTCAAGCGGCGCTACCGGGTCGCGATGGTCGGCGCGGGGAAGATTGGCAGTGCATTGCTGCAGTATCACGGCTTTCGGCAGCGCGGCTTTGATATCGCGGCGATCTTCGATGTGGATCCGGCCAAGATCGGGACCCGCTGGAATGGGCTTACGGTCCAGGACGTCGCGACGATGGAGACGATCCTCGGTGCCGCGCCGATGGACATGGCGGTGCTGGTCACCCCGGCCGACCCGGCCCAGCCGCTGGCCGACCGGCTGGTAAAGCTGGGCGTCACCGCCATCCTCAACTTTGCCCCGGTGCAGATCGTGGTGCCCGAGCACGTGGTGGTCAAGAACGTCAACCTGGCCCTCGAACTCGAGACGCTGAGCTACGCGCTGCACAATCGCGCCGTTCGCTGACGCGATTACCTTTCCCCGCATGTCCGCCGTACGCATCACATCCGAAGTGACGCCGCTCGAATCGGTCCTCGTCCACACGCCGGGGCCCGAGCTGGAAGCGGTCACGCCCGAGAATCGCGAAGACTACCTCTACGACGATATCATCGAAGTCGAGTCGGCGCAGCGCGAGCACCGCCAGTTCGTGGCGGTGCTGG
>DAIMFY010000218.1:0-4272 GCA_036724295.1 Gemmatimonadales bacterium
TCGAAAATGGCATCGGTGGGGCAGACCCGGACGCACTCGCCGCACCAGGTGCAGCTGGCGTGGTCGGGATCGCCGTCGCCGCCCACGATGATCTCCGCACCGGAGCCGCGTTCGGCAACATCGAGGACACCGACTTCCTGGATGTCGGCACAGGCGCGCACGCACCGGGTGCACAGGATGCAGCGCGACATGTCATGCCGGATCATGGCGTCGCCTGGACGCTCGTCGCCGGTCCTGAGGGGCAGCTCGTGCTCGGCCGGGGGCCGCACACGGGCGTCGTACTGCACCACGTAGCGCTCGAACTCGTTGCGCGGCGCCTGGCGGCCGCCATTGAGCAGGTTCTCGCCCGGGTAGCGCTCCAGCAGCAGTTCGAGCACGCCACGCCGCGCCGCGCGCACCGGTTCCGATTCGGTGGCGACGACCATGCCATCGGCCGCCTTCGTGGCACACGCCGGCACCAGCTTGGATTGACCCTCGACGGCGACAAGGCAGATACGGCAATTGCCGACGACGGGGAGCTTGGGATACCAGCACAAGGTGGGAATGCTCTGCCCGGCGGCACGGGCGGCGTCGAGAATGGTTGCGCCCTCGCTGAAGCTGACGGCGGCACCATCGAGTGTCAGGGTTGGCATGCTGTCAGGCCTCCGCGCCCGCCTCCGCACCGTCGGGAAAGTCGGGCTTGGTGAGGACGACGCCGCTGCTGGGTCGCGCGGCGCCACGGCGCCGGCTCCGGGCCAGCTCGTCACGCTGCCAGCCATCATACCAGCCGAGGACGGCTTCCGGCTGCATGCCGCCCTTGCCTGGCAGGATCAGGTGCACGCCACCGGCGCCGGTGAGCACCTGCAGCTGGCGAATGAAAATGGCCCGGTCCGCGGCGTTCACGCTGCCCAGCGAGGCGGCATCGAGCACCAGCAGGTCGAGCGCCGCCGGAAATGCCGGCATCCAGCACCCCGGCTGTACGAAATAGCACTCCGCGGTGCCGGCGAGCGCCTCGCCGGCGAGCCCGGCCTCCACCTTGTCCACGCTGCCCAGGTCGGCGGCGATGTAGGTGACGAGCGCGTCATGGGCGGCCAGCAGGTAGGCGGCCGGCGCTGCTCCCGCACCGGCGACGAGGACCACGTCTTCCGACTCGATTCTTGGCAGCAGGGCAGCGAGAGCGCAGTCGGGTTCCAGGCCCCAGTGAGTCGGCTCCCGCTGGGCGCGCCGCAGCTGGCTGTGCTGCTGCTTCCACTTGTTGAATGCGGGGAGCCGCAGCCGCTTCATGATCAGCTTGTCGACGGCTTCCTGCATGAGCACTTCGGTGAGCAGGAACTGCCCGGAAAAAGCATCCTGCATCTCGCTCGCCGCCTCGCCGCCGATCTCGAGGAGCCGGTCGCGACCCAGCGAATTCTTGTAGGTCTCGATGCGCTGCAGCACGTACTCGTGATACTGCTGCTTGAGCGACGGCGGCGGGCGCCGGGCGCGGGTGCGACGGGTCTCGGTGCCTTTCAGCATGGTTCCACGTGGACGACGACTTCCTGCAGCTGGAGCGCCTCGCGCAGCCGGTCTTCCACGGCATCGGCGATGCCGTGCGCGGCAGTGACGTCGGACCGGCCGTCCACGGCGATGGTCAGCTCCGCAAATAGGGTATTGGCCGCTGCCCGCGACCGGATGGAATATGCCGCCTGCACCCCTGGCACCCGCTCGGCTTCCCGCCGGATGGTCTGGGCATCATACGCGCGTTCGTCGACCAGCGTCGGGATGGCGCGCCGCACGATGACAAAACCAGCCCGGCCCACCATCATCGCCACGACGATGGCAAGCACTGGGTCGGCCCAGCCGAGGCCCAGCCGGCTCAGCACCAGCCCGCCCAGCACGGCCACCGTGATGAGCACGTCGACACGGGTGTGAACCGCGTCTGCCAGCAGGAGCTCGCTGCCGAGCCGCCGGCCGGCGCGGCTCTCGACCAGCGTGACAATCACATTCACCACGAGCGTGATGGTGATCAGGACCAGGCTGCTCAGCGGGACGTCCGGTGGCGCCGAGCCCGCCATGAGCCGCGTCACGGCGCCCCGCAGCAGCTCGAAAATGGACACCGACAGGAAGACCACGATCAGCAGGGCGCCGAGGGTCTCGAACTTGGCGTGCCCATAGGGGTGCTCGGCGTCCGGCCCCTTGCTGGCGATCGCCATGATGGCCAGGCCAAGCCCATTGTTGACCGCGTCGAGTGCTGCCTGAATGAGGTCGCCCAGGACTGCCAGCGAGTGGGTGGCCAGGCCCACCACCGCCTTCAATGCCACCACGACGAGATTTGCACCGAGGATCACGAGCAATACGCGCCGGATCTGCCGCTCGCGGTCCGGGATCTCGGTGCCTGGCATGCGCTAAAGGTGCGCAGGCCGATGAACGGCTGTCAATGCGGTTCCCTCTGGCCGACCGGCAGCACATTTTCCACCATCGCCCCAAGGAGCCATTCGTGCGACGACTGATGCCGGGCTACGCGCTGCTCCTTGCCGCGCTGGCCTTCAGCCTGTGGGCCCTGCCGCATCTCCCGGCCCGGGTCACTTCGCACTGGGACATGGCCGGCCAGCCCGACGGCACCATGGGCCGGACCTTCGCTGCGCTGTTCCTGCCGCTGCTGGGCGCGGTGCTCGGCGCCGTCTTTGCCTTCCTGCCGCACACCGACCCGCGCAAGGCGGGCCTGCTGCACGGCGGGATCTGGTGGACGCTCGGCAATGCGGTGCTGATCTTCCTCGCGGCCATCCAGGTGGCCATGCTCGGGTACAACCTGGGATGGCCCATTTCAATCGCAGGAGTGGCGCTGGTGGGAGTGGGCCTGCTCTTCGTCCTGCTGGGCTTCCTGATGCCGCGGATGCAGCCCAACTGGTTCATGGGCATCCGCACACCCTGGACCCTGACCAGCGATACCGTGTGGCGTCGCACCCATGCCTTTTCCGGCCGGGTGTTTGCCGGGGCAGGCGCTGTGCTGGTAGTGCTGGGATTCCTCCAACCTGACCATTCTGTCCTCATCCTCGGCGTTGTGGTCGCGGCGGCAGTCGCGCTGCCTGTGGTGGCGTCGTACCTGTTGTGGAGGCATGAGAGGGCTGAGGGCTGAGAGCTGGAGCCAGGAGTTGTATTGTCGCTCAGCCCTCAGCCCTCAGCCCTCAGCCCTCAGCCCTCAGCACCGCCCCCTTCAGATACCCGGTCTCCGGCACCGTCAGCAGCTCCGGATGATCCACTCCCTGGCCCAGCGTTTCCTGCAGAATCATGCGGCGGCCGGCATCGCCGGCGGCCATGACGAGCATCTGCAGGAATGCAGCGCGGTCCACGTGGAAGGAACACGAGGCGGTGACGAGGATGCCGCCCGGCGTAAGCAGCCGCATGGCGCGAAGGTTGATCTCGCGGTAGCCACGGAGGGCCTTGGGCACGGCGGCACGGGACTTGGCGAAGGCCGGCGGATCCAGCACGATCAGGTCGAATCGCTCCCGGGCCCTCTCCATCGCGCGGAGCGTCTCGAACGCGTCTGCCTCGCGCCACTCGATATTGGTCATGCCGTTGCGCGCCGCATTGTCGGCACCGCGTTCGAGCGCCGAGGCGCTGCTATCGAGCGCGAGCACGTTGGCGGCACGCTGCGCCAGGTGGAGCGCGAAGGAGCCGTGGTAGCTGAAACAGTCGAGGGCCCGGCCGCCCTGGGGCGTGAGCGCCGCGGCCCGCATCCGTGAGGGACGCTGGTCGAGGAACGCGCCCGTCTTCTGTCCGGTCCAGGGCGCGGCCAGGTACCGCACACGGGCTTCGCGCACCTCGATCAGTTCAGGCACGCTACCACGCGCCAGCTCCACACGCTCGTCGAGGCCTTCCTTCCGTCGCACCGCCGCATCGTTGCGGAGCAGGATCCCTTCCGGGTGGAGCAACCGTTCCACCGCCTCCAGAATGGCCTCGCGCTGGGTCTCGATCCCCGCCGAGAGCAGCTGGATGACCACCCAGCGGTCGTAGCGATCGATGATCAGCGAGGGGAGGCCATCGCCTTCGCCGTGCACCACGCGGTACGCGGTGGCATCGATGCCGCCACGGCGCTCGAGCGCGGCGCCGATCTTTTCCAGCCACCACGCGGCGTCCACCGGCCGATCGCCGGGTTCGAGGAGCCGCAGCCGGATTTCTGAGCGCGGGGAGTAGAGCGCCTGGCCGATGGGCCGGCCGCGCCCGTCGGCCACCGGCACGATGCCGGGATCCTGCGGCCCATCGCGGACGTCGCTGCGGAAGATCCATGGATGGCCGCGCACCCAGCGCGCGGCG
>DAIMFY010000219.1:0-4213 GCA_036724295.1 Gemmatimonadales bacterium
AACGATTCCCCATTTCGCTCAACGGCGTCTCAAAGCACGTGAAGGTGCTGGAGCGTGCGGGGCTGGTGGAGCGCACCATCCAGGGCCGGGAGCACCGGCTCCGGCTCAACGCCGAGCCGATGGAGGAAGCGGCCAAGTGGCTGGGCCATTACCGGAAGTTCTGGAATGCTCGGCTGGATGCGCTGGAGGAGTACCTGGAGTCACGAAAGCACGAAAGACACGAAAGCACGAAAGAGTCGTAAGCTTCGTGATTTCGTGTTTTCGTGTGCGCCTTTGCGGAGTCCCGTCCTGGGATGATGGCCGGAGAATGAATGATGACAGTGAGTGACAAGGCGGGTCCTCAGCTGGTGGTCCGTCGAACAATTGCGGCGCCGAGGGAGCAGGTGTTCAACGCGTGGCTGGATTCCGAGGCCATGGCGCACTGGATGCGCGCGGGGGCGTTCGACAATTCGATCGTGACGGTGGATCCGCGGGTGGGTGGTGCGTTCCGGGTGGTGATGATGCCGAAGGACCGGGAACCGGTGGAGCACCGGGGCGAGTATCTCCGGATCGAGCCGCCAACACTGCTCTCGTTCACCTGGATCTCGAAGAACACCGATCACTGGCCCAGCGAGGTGACGATCGAGTTTCACGAGCAGGGCGACGGGACCGAGCTGGTGCTCACGCATCGCGGGCTGCCGGACAAGGCGGTCAATGGGCACCGGGCTGGATGGACGGAGATCCTGGATGGCCTGGAGCGGCGGCTGACGCCGAACGGTTAGCGGAGGTCGCGCGCGGGAGGGGCAAAGGCTAGCCTTTGCCCCTCCCGCGCGACAAGGATCGCTGCCGAGCTTTGACCAGGACGCCGCGATGTCGGCGGCGCGGCTTGATCAGATTCCGCTTGCCGATCACGCCGCCGAGTTTCGAGTGTTGCGCGAGAGCACGGTGCGGTTCTTCAACGGGCTGCCGGATGATGCGTGGATGAAGCGTGGCACCGCCAGTGATTCGTCATTCACGGTGCGGGCGATGGCGTATATCACGTGCGGGACACGTGACGCATCATGCGGTTATCATGAAAGAGCGCCGCTGAGGACTCCGATGTCGGGTTGCAAGCGGCCCTCCTCCCCATGACATCGCCAGGCGACCCACGACCCACGACCCATGCCCACGACCCACGACCCACGACCCATGACCCGCAAGGCCCTCCCCCTCGCCCTGCTCATCTACGGCCTCTGGTGCCTCGCCGCGTGGGACCGCTGGCATTTTCCCGATTTCATCAACCTGCCGATTCACGAGACCGGACACCTGGTCTTTGCCTGGGGCGGTGAGGTGATCACCGCGCTGGGTGGAACGCTGTTCCAGTTGATCGTGCCGCTGATGTTCGTGATCTACTTCTGGCGGCGGGGCGATCGCTACTCGGCCAGCGTGCCGCTCTGGTGGATGGGGCAGAACTGCCTCAACATCGCGCGCTATGTGGCAGATGCCCGGGCGATGGAACTGCCGCTCGTGGGCGGCGGCGAGCACGACTGGAATTATCTGCTGACGGTCTGGGATGCCCTGCCGCGCGACATCCAGATTGCCCACGATATCAGGTTTCTCGGCGCGCTCGTCATGGCGGCCGCGGTGTGGATCGGGTGGAGAACCTGGGATGTCGGCATGAGGAGTGAGACGCCGAACGCCGAACGCCAGATGCCAGACGCCAGCAGCCTGCGGTCGTGAGCCAATCATGCCCAGCCAACTCGACGCCCTCCAGCAGCAGCTCGCCGACGTTACCGAGCGAGTCAAACAGTCATTTGGAGTGCTCTCCGCCGAGGAGTTGCGTGAGCGGCCAGCGCCGGACCGATGGTCGGTCGCCGAGTGCGTAGCGCATCTCACGATGACGACGGAGGCGATGCTGCCAGGCCTTGAGGTGGTCATGGCTCGTGCACCCGCGTCGACCGGGCGCCCGCTCCGGCCGTCGCTGCTGGGAGGGATGCTTGCGCGATGGCTGGAGCCGCCGATCCGGCGCCGGGTGAAGACCTCGGCGGCGTTCGTTCCATCGCCGGGCAATACTGATGGGGACGTGCTGGCGGAGTTCGCCCAGTCGCAGGAGAAGCTGAAGGCGCTGCTGCAGCGCTACGGCGACCGCGACCTCAACCGGGGCAAGGTGCAGTCACCCTTCAGCCGGATGGTTCGCTACAATCCGTACGCGGCGTTCCTGATTCTCCTGGCGCATCAGAGGAGGCATGTATGGCAGGGGGAGACGGGAAGGGATGAGGCAGTGCCAGCGGGGCGGGCACCTCTCGAGCGACCAGCAGCCAGCGGCCAGCCGCCACACGCCATGACCCTCCCCATCTCCTGGTCCCGCCTCCTCGTCACCTGGCTCGCAATGGCCATGGCGATGAGCGCGAACGGGGTGTTCCGTGAACTGGTGCTCACCCCTGCGATGGGCGCCACCGTGGCCGGCATCGTGAGCGCCGCGCTCGGCATCCTCATCATCGGCTTCATCACGTGGGTGGGGTTCCGAGGGATGGCCCGCAGCGCGACCGCGCGATCCCTCCTGGCGATGAGCGTCGTGCTGGTGGTGCCGACAGTCGCCTTCGAGTTTGCCGTCGGCCGCCTGGTGGACCAGAAATCATGGAGCGAGCTGCTCGTGCACTACGCACTCTGGCGCGGCGAACTGTGGCCCGTGGTGCTGGGGTTCCTGGCGCTGACGCCGTTTTTATGGGGCATAAGGCGTGAGGCATGAGGCATAAGGTCCCACGCCCCACGCCCCAAGCCCCATGTCCTATTTCACTCCCCCCATCAACCCCTTCACCGGTCTGATCATCAGGAACGCCACCAGCGACGCGGCGAGACAGACGGCGGCGATGACGCCAAAGAGCTGGGGCAGTGGCGCCGAGGAGATGAACCCGGCGGCGAAGCCGGCCACCTTGTTGCCCACCGAATCCGCCAGGAACCAGACGCCGAGCATGGAGCCGACGATCTTGACCGGGGAGAGCTTGGTGAAGACCGAGAGGCCCACCGGCGAGATGCAGAGCTCACCCAGCTCCTGGATGAAGTAGCAGCCGATGAGCCAAAATGGGCTCACCCGGAGCGCCGGCGCCGCCTCGAGGTGGAAAGCCGGGATCAGCAGGAACAGAAACGACGCACCGATGAAGAAGAGCCCGAAGGCGAACTTGGCCGGCGTGGACGGCTCGCGATGCCCCAGTGCAGTCCAGAGCCAGGCAAAGATGGGTGAGAGCAGGATGACGAAGATGGCCTGGATGCTCAGGAACCAGCTCGACGGGAAGCTGAAGCCCATGAATGACGTCTCGGTGTAGCGATCGGCAAAGAGATTGAGGGTGGAGCCGGCCTGTTCGTAGGCACCCCAGAAGACGGCGGCAAAGACAAAGAACACCGCCATGGCGCCGAGGCGTTTCCATTCGGTGGTGGTGAAGCCCCAGAAAGACGGCTGGCCCCGGTTTTCACCGGGGTGACGTGTTTGACGGCTGGACGGCTGGCTCTCGCGAGGGGAGTGTGCTTCCAGGCGCTGTCGTGCAAGCCGGTCCACCGCAGGTTGGAGGTGCTTCTTGCCGGCAACGTACTGGATCACGCCGAACGCCATGCCGACACCGGCGCAGGCAAAGCCCAGGTGCCAGTCCACCCGCTGGGCAAGGTAGCCTGCGATGAATGGCCCCAGCGCCGCGCCCAGGTTGATGCCCATGTAGAAGATGGAGAAGCCGGCGTCGCGCCGCGCGTCGTCCCGCTCGTAGAGCGAACCCACGATGCCGCTCACGTTGGGCTTGAGCAGGCCCGTGCCGATCACGATGAGGGCGAGACCGATGTAGAAGGCTGGCAGCGGATGGAACGCCAGGGTGAAGTGCCCCAGCATGATGATGATCCCGCCATACAGCACGCTCCTGTACTGGCCCAGCCATCGGTCGGCGATGATCCCGCCGAGGATGGCGGCGGCCCAGACGCTTGCGGTGTAGGTGCCGTAGACCGATCCCGCGTGCCGGTCATCGAACTTGAGCACGTGCACCATGTAGAGGATGAGAAAGGCGCGCATGCCGTAGTAGCTGAAGCGCTCCCACATCTCGGTAAAGAAGAGGGTGGAGAGGCCACGCGGATGGCCGAAGAAGGTCGCGGGCTGCGAGTCGCGGGTCATGGAGGTAGAGGCTTGGGGACCAGGGGTCAGGGATCAGGGACGAGCGCCATGGGGTCGGGCGCACACCTCACAGCTCATTGCTCACAGCTCATAGCCCAGCGCCGA
>DAIMFY010000220.1:0-4201 GCA_036724295.1 Gemmatimonadales bacterium
CGGGCTGGCTTTGTGACATCACATTCTCCAGAGAGGACACGCGGCCCTGCGGGGGGCGCTGCGGCGAGCGAAAGAACGGGAGCGGCTCCCCCCTTGTCAAGCATCGCGCAGAGCCTGATTTTGAGGCGACACCCCCCTCGAACCTTCCGTGGTGGTAATGACCCAAGAACGCGACGCCTGGGGTGAGCGACTTCCCCGACACCTCGGCCTCTGGAGCGCTGTCGGGGTCCTGATCGGCTCCACCATCGGAAGCGGGATTTTCCGGGTGCCCGCCACCGTCGCGGGCCAGCTGGGCGATCCCGGGCCCGTGCTGCTCGCATGGGTCATCGGCGGACTGATCGCGCTCTTCGGGGCGCTCACGTACGCCGAACTGGCCGCCGCCCTGCCGCGCTCGGGCGGCGTCTTCGCGTATATCCTCGAGGCCTTCGGGCCGCTGCCGGCCTTCCTCTTTGGCTGGTCGGAACTCTGCGTCATTCGCGCCTCGGCGCTCGGCGCGATCGCGACGATCTTCGCCGAGTATCTCGGTCACTTCATCGCGCTGACCCCGATGCAGGTGCGCTGGGTGGCGGCGGCGGCCATCGTCCTGGTGGGGATCTTCAACTGGGTGGGCGTGAACACGGCGGCCATCATCACCAACCTGACGACGGTGGTCAAGTACCTGGCGCTCGCCGCGCTCGCGGTACTTGCCTTTGCCGTCGGCCAGGGCAGCGGGGGGCATTTCACGCCGGCGTGGCCCCACGGCCTCGATCTCTCCCTGCTGGGCACGGCGCTCATCACCATCATGTGGTCGTACGATGGCTGGGCCGACCTGTCGTTCATGGGCGGCGAGGTGAAGAACCCGGGGCGGACGCTGCCCATGGCACTTATCATCGGGACCGGGGCGATTGTCGCCGTCTACTTCCTCATCAACGCCGCCTACATCTACCTCGTGCCGCTGCCGGAGATGGCGGGCAGCGCGCTGATCGCGTCCACCGCCGCCGAGCGGATACCGCTGCTGGGCGCGGCCGGCGCGTCGATCGTGGCGGCCATCGTCATGATCTCGTGCTTCGGGACGCTCAATGCCTCGATGATGACCGGCCCGCGCATCTTCTTCGCCATGGCCGACCGGGGCCTCTTCTTCGGGCGGATCGCCCGGGTGTCGCCCAGGTACCAGAGCCCGTCCACCGCGATCCTGCTGGCGACGGCCCTGGGCGTGGTCTACGTGCTGCTCAACAACTTCCAGCAGCTGGCAGAAAAGTTCATCCTTGGTATCTGGCCCTTCTACGCCCTGGCCGTCGCCGCGGTCTACGTCCTCAGGAAGAAGCAGCCCGACCTTGAACGGCCGTACCGTGCGTGGGGCTATCCCGTAATTCCGGCGCTCTTTCTCCTGGCGTCGCTTGCCATGGTGCTCAACGCGCTCTGGACCGAGCCGGTGGACACCGGCATCACCTTCGCGATTATCGTTGCAGGCATTCCGGCCTACCTGCTCTGGCGCCGATTTGGCGCCTCCCGTCACGATCCTGTGGCGGGCGGTCCTCCTGCTTGACCGGCTTCCGCGCGGCGGTAAGTTTGTGCGCGCGTCAACATTTTCCTCTTCGGAGAGGTGTGTCGGTATGAAAGCATGGTCGGGTAGTCTGAGCGCCGCGGTGCTGGCGCTCGCGCTCGTTGCCGGGCTCACGAGCCAGGCACGGGCGCAGGGCGTCACATCAGCAGCGATCACCGGGGTGGTCGCGGTTTCGGGAGCGTCAGGAGAGCCGGTGGCAGGGGCCGACGTGACACTCACCAAGCCAGCCACGGGCGAGTCTCACGTAGTCACGAGCCGCTCGGACGGGCGCTACACCATCGACAACGCCTCCGCCGGCGGGCCCTACACCCTGGAAGTGCGCGCGATCGGCTTCCAGCCGGTCCGGGTGGAAGGGCTGCGCCTGACGCTGGGCCAGCGGCTCTCGCGCAACGTGTCGCTCCAGCGCACCACGGTCCAGCTGGAAGACATCACCGTCGTGACCCAGCCGTCGATCCTCGACGATGTCTCCCGGACCGGTGCCTCCACCGTCGTCTCCGACACGACCATCCAGCGCATGCCGCTGCAGGGCCGCAACTTCACCGACCTGATCCAGACGGCCCCGCAGGTCAACGGCAATTCGGTGGCGGGCCAGAACAACCGGTTCAACAACATCCAGGTGGACGGCGGCGTCAATAACGACCTCTTTGGTCTCGCCGGCAGCGGGACGCCAGGCGGCCAGGCCAACGCCACCGTGATCTCGCTGGAAGCGATCCAGGAGTTCCAGGTCCAGGTGGCGCCGTTCGACGTGCGCCAGGGCAACTTTACCGGCGGCCTGGTCAACGCGGTCACGAAGAGCGGCACCAACGAGTACCACGGCTCACTCTTCGGCTACTACCGCGGCAAGAGCCTGTCCGGCCAGCGCGACGATCCCACCTTCAGCAATTTCAATGTCTACCAGTACGGCGGCACCTTCAGCGGCCCGATCATCCGGGACCGGCTGCAGTTCTTCCTCTCGGCGGACCTGCAGAGCAGCAGCAGCTCGTTCTCGAGCAGCAGCCAGCTGACCGGGGATGACGCCGCTGACATCGCGAACGTGGGCTTTACCCTGCAGGATGCACAGGACTTCCGTGACGTGCTGGTCAACCAGTACGGCTTCGGCGACCCCGGTGATGGTGCCGCACCGCCGATCAAGAATCCCGACAACAACCTGTTTGGCAAGCTGTCATGGCAGATTGCGCCGAACAGCCGGCTGGAAATTTCCCACAACTGGGTGGACGCCAGCCAGGACCAGCTGATTCGCAATCCGACCAGCCCGCGCTTCTCCAGCCGGCTGCGCGACGGTTATCAGCTCTCCAACAGCGGCTACGGCCAGGCCAACCGGACCAACACGACGCGCCTCAAGTGGACCACCACGTTTGGCGACAATTTCGCCAACGAGTTTCTCGGTGGTGGCCAGTGGATTCGCGACCATCGCGAACTGGCCAATCAGTCGCCGCTGATCCTGGTCAAGGCGGGCGTATCCGGCTCGAACGATTCATGGCTTGCCGCCGGCGCCGACCGGTTCTCCCAGGGCAACCTGTTGAACCAGGACATCTACTCGATCGCCGACAACCTGAGCTTCAATGTGGCCAACAGTCACCGGCTCACGGTGGGCACCAGCGACGAGTTCTTCAAGTTCCACAACGTCTTCACCCAGGGCTCGTTCGGTTCCTGGATGTTCGGGAACCTGGACAGCCTCAAGGCAGGCCTGCCGGAAGTGTACGAGATCACCCTGCCGGGCGATCCGACGCTGGCGCCGAACGGCGCGGTGGCCGACTTCTCGGTCAAGCAGCTGGGCGCGTTCCTGCAGGACCAGTGGACCATCAGCAACCGGGCCACGATCACGGCAGGCGTCCGGGTGGACGTGCCGTTCTTCAACGAGCCAATCAGCAACCCGGCGCTCGAAGCGCTGCCGGGCAATTTCTACGGGCCGGACAACAGCACCACGGGCATTCATACCGGTGAGTTCCCCAGCGGCAACGCGCTCTGGTCTCCCCGCCTTGGCTTCAACGTGGATGCAAGCGGGAATGGTTCGACCGTGGTGCGCGGTGGCGTCGGCATCTTTACGGGCCGGCCGGCGTACGTCTGGCTCTCCAACGCGTATGTCGGCACCGGTCTCGAGACGGTGACCCTCACCTGCGTTGGCGCGAATGTCCCCGCATTCCCGAGCGGGACCAGCGCAGCCGACCTCGCCTCGCAGCCGACCGCCTGCGCCGGCGGTGGCGCGCCGTCATTGCCGCGCGCCAATCCTGTCTACTTTGATCCTGACTTCCGCTTCCCGCAGTCGTTCCGTGCGGCACTGGGCCTCGACCATCAGTTGCCCAAGGGGATCATCGGCACGCTCGACTTCCTCTACACGTCCAATCGGAACAGCCTCTACATCCAGGACAACAACCTGGTGGAAGACGCTGCCTTGTCGGGCGAGGGCCGCTACCTGTACGGCACCTTCAACCCGGCAACCGGAAGCGCGAGCAAGAACACCGTCACCAGCGGCATCGGCAACGCGCTCTTCCACCGGAACATCAACGGCGGCAACAGCGTCTCGATCACCGCGCAGCTTTCCAAGTCCTTCAGCAACGGCCTGTCGTTCAACGCCGGCTACACCTATGCGAAGACCAAGGACATCTACTCGCTGACGAGCAGCATCGCCTTCTCCAACTACCAGTTTGCCTCGGTGGA
>DAIMFY010000221.1:0-4189 GCA_036724295.1 Gemmatimonadales bacterium
CACGGTCGAGGCCACCCTGGCAGACGACGGCCTGGTGACGATTACCAACGTGCCCTCGCAGGTTCACGCGCTCAACCAGGAAGTGGATGTGCCGGGACTCGGCCGCATCGTGGGCGACATCGCATACGGCGGCAACTGGTTCTTCATTATCCACACTGACGAGCCTCTCACGCTCGCGCGCATCGGCGAACTGACCCAGCGCACCGAGGCGATCATGGCCACGCTCGAGGCACAGGGCATCACCGGCGCTGATGGTGCGCGCATCGATCATGTCGAGCTTTCGGGTCCACCCCAGCGGCCCGATGCCGACAGCCGCAACTTCGTGCTCTGCCCTGGCCGCGCCTATGATCGCTCGCCTTGCGGGACTGGGACCTCGGCACGCCTGGCCACGCTGCACGCGCGCGGCCTGCTCGACCCGGGCCAGCGCTGGCGACAGGAAAGCATCACCGGCAGCCTGTTCACGGGATGGCTGGAGGACCGCGATGGCGCGCTCATTCCGCATATCCAGGGACGTGCCTGGGTCACTGGCGAGGTGACGCTGGCATTTCCTTCCGATGATCCATTCCGGGCGGGCTTCACGGCGGCGCGGTGACACGGCAGCCCGATCTCATCATCGTCGGCGCGGGCGTCGTCGGTGCGGCCTGCGCGTTGCACGCCGCCGAAGCCGGGTTGCGCGTGCTCGTTCTCGAGCGGGCCCAGCCGGCCAGCGGGGTCACCTCAGCGGGAATGGGCCACATCGTCGTCATGGACGACTCGCCGGCCCAGCTCGCGCTTACCGCCTACTCGCGGGGACTGTTGGCAGGCCTGGCGGGGGAGCTTCCGGCCGCTGTGGAATACGATCGCTGCGGCACCATCTGGGTGGCGGCAGCTCCCGAAGAGTTCGATGCGGCGCGTGCCAAGCGCGAGCTCTACCAGGCGCATGGGCTCCGTGCCGAGCTGCTGGACGCGCGCTCCCTTGCGTCGGCCGAGCCACGGTTGCGGGGTGATCTGGCCGGGGGCCTGCTGGTACCCGATGATGGGGTACTCTACCAGCCGGTGTTCACCCGCTGGCTGCTCGACCGGGCCCGGCGGTCGGGTGCTGAGGTCCGGAGTGGCGTGGCAGTGCGCGCGCTCTCGCGCCACGGTGTGCAGTCGAGCGCCGGTCCCATCGCGGGTGGGGCCACGCTGATTGCGGCAGGCACAGACACCTGTCAGTTGCTGCCGGCACTGCCGATCATTCCGCGCAAGGGACACCTGGCCGTGACCGCGCGCATACCCGGCATGGTGCGCCACCAGCTCGTGGAGCTGGGCTATCTCCACAGCGCGCATGCCATGACCCGCTCTTCCGTGGCCTTCAACGTCCAGCCAAGGCGCACCGGCCAGCTCCTCATCGGATCATCGCGCGAACTTGCCGGGCCTGACCGCAGCATGAATCGCGAGGTACTGGGCCAGATGCTGGCGCGAGCCGTGTCGTTCATGCCCGCCCTCGCAGGCGTAGACGTGCTCCGGGTATGGACCGGAATGCGTCCCGCCACAAGGGACGGCCTTCCCATGATCGGCCCCGCCCCGGACCGGGACGGTGTCTGGGTGGCGTCCGGCCATGAAGGGCTTGGCATCACCACAGCCCTCGGCACCGGGGCTATTATCGCCGCCCTGCTCACCGGCGCCGAAGCTCCCATCGACGCTGTTCCGTTCAGTCCCGACCGGATCTCCGAGCCCGCTGGAGTCCCGCATGGCTGACGCGATCATGATCACCATCAACGGTGAACCGTGCGACGCCGAGCCAGGCCAGACTGTCGCAGCGGTGCTGCTCACGCGGCGGCAGTGGCAGTTCGGGAGTTCGCCGGCGGGCAGGCCGCGCGGCCCGCTCTGCGGAATGGGGATCTGCTTCGAGTGTGTCGTCACGGTTGACGGCATGGCCAATGTGCGAGCCTGTCTCGAGACGGTGCGCGAGGGCATGCGGGTCGCCACCGATGCATGAGCGCGCCGACGTCGTCGTCATTGGCGCCGGGCCTGCCGGCATTGCCGCCGCCTGCATTGCGAGCTCCGCGCGGCGGGTGCTCCTCCTCGACAGCGCCGCGCAGCCGGGCGGGCAGATCTGGCGCCATCGCACTCGGGCAACATTGAACAGGACCGCGCGCCGGTGGCTGGCGCACCTCGACCGGAGCGGCACCGAGTTCCGCGGCGGCGTGACGGTGACCGCGATCGAGCGAGGCACGGTCGCGTGGACGGCGCAGGGAGCGCATGGAGTGATCAGCGCCGAGACCATCGTGCTGGCGACCGGCGCACGGGAACGCTACCTGCCATTTCCCGGTTGGACGTTACCCGGCGTCATGGGCGTCGGTGGTCTGCAGGCGTGCATCAAGAACGGCATGTCGGTACGCGGCCTGAGAATCGTGCTGGCCGGCAGTGGGCCGCTGCTGCTTCCCGTCGCCGCAACGTGCGTGGGTGCAGGTGCCGAGCTGGTGTGCATCGTGGAGCAGGCGACAGCGCCGCGACTGGCTCGCTTCGGGGCAGGGCTCTGGCGCCATCCCGCCAAGCTGGTGGACGCTCTACGGTATCGTCTCCAGTCGCTCAACGTGGCCTTCCACACCGGAAGCTGGGTACAGAGCGTCGCCGCATCACCAGCCGGACTGCTGGTGGACCGCGCCGTACCTGGCGAGGTCGAGCGGATACGGTGCGACCTGCTCGCGACCGGGTTTGGCCTCGTGCCGAACACCGAGCTGGCCCAGCTCGCCGGATGTGTCGTGGAGCAGGGTCGTATACGGGTGAATGAGCGTCAGGAAACCACTGTCCCTGGAATTCTTGCCGCGGGGGAGACCACCGGCGTGGCCGGCGCCGATGCCGCACTCGTTGAAGGCCGGATCGCGGGCGGCATGGCCGCGGGTCGCGCCGCGGATCACGAGCTCCCGCTCGCGAGGCGCGCTGGTCACCAGCGATTCGCCGCGGCACTTGAGCGGTACTTTGCCCTGCGCCCGGAGGTCATCGCCCTCGCCGATCCTGACACGATTGTCTGCCGTTGTGAAGACGTCCGGCGTTCGGCGCTGGACGCGAGCTGGGATGCGCGTCATGCCAAGCTGATGACGCGCGTGGGCATGGGCCCGTGCCAGGGCCGCGTGTGCGGCCCGGCGATGGAAGCGTTGTTTGGCTGGGAAACCCCGGCAGTGCGGACGCCCGCCTTCCCGGCGTCGGTGGCCGCCCTCTGTGATCATTGCACGACCATTTCTCCTGTGGAGGCCTGAACCTGATGCAGCGAGCCGACTGGACCGGTGTTTTTCCCGCGACTACCACCGCATTTCTTCCGGATGGTTCAGTGGATGAGGCGCATGTGGGCGCACACGTCGAATGGCTGTTGTCGGCCGGCTGCACTGGCGTCGTTCCACTCGGGTCACTCGGCGAGGGCGCGACCCTGAGCTTCGCCGAGAAGGTCCGCATCATCCAGATCACCGTGGTTGCGGCGGGCAGCGTGCCGGTGGTGCCGGGCATCAGCGGACTTTCCACCGACGAGTGCGTGGCGCTGGCGCGGGCCGCGGCCGGCGCTGGCGCGAGCGGCCTCATGGTCCTGCCGCCCTACGTCTACCAGGGCGATACGCGCGAGACCGATGCGCATTTTGCCGCCGTGCTCGGTGCCACCAGGCTGCCCGCCATGCTCTACAACAATCCCATCGCCTACGGAACCGATCTGCGCGCCAGCGACGTCGCCCGCCTGGCCGACCGCTTTCCCCAGGTGCAGGCGGTCAAGGAGTCGAGCGGCGACGTGCGCCGGGTCACCGCTCTTCGCGAGCGGCTCGGCGATCGGCTGGCACTGTTCGCCGGGCTCGACGACATGATCGTCGAGGCATGCGCGGCCGGTGGTGATGGCTGGGTGGCAGGGCTGGTAAACGCGCTGCCGGCTGAATCGATCGAACTCTTCCGCCTGGCCCGCGCCGGTCAGGCGGTGGAAGCACGCGCACTTTACGAATGGTTCCTGCCGCTGCTGCGCCTGGACACCGTCCCCAGGTTCGTCCAATTGATCAAGCTGGTGCAGCGCGAGCTTGGCCGGGGGCCGGAGGCGGTGCGGCCGCCCCGGCTTACGCTGGAAGGTGCCGAGCGTGAAGCGGCGCTGCGCACGATCCGCGAGGCGCTTGCCTCCCGACCCGCGCTGGGCGCTTCCCGGTAGCATTGCGCGCGCCAGCGTGACAGTCGTCACGGAACGAAACGGCGCTGAAGT
>DAIMFY010000222.1:0-4187 GCA_036724295.1 Gemmatimonadales bacterium
GAAGTTGGCACCGCCGAGGTGAGTCACCTGCTGCGGGTCACTGCCGTCGGCGTTAGCCATCCAGAGCTCCAGCGTGCTGGGGCGGACCAGTCGCTCGGTGAGCAACGCCTTGTAATCCGCCGAATCACTGGCGCTCACCGGGTACTGTGCGCGCCAGACGATCTTCGTCCCGTCGGGCGAGAAGAACGCACCACCATCATAGCCCACCCGATGGGTGATCCGCCGCACGTCACTGCCATCCACGTTCATGGTGTAGAGCTCGAGATCGCCGTCACGCGTGCTGGTGAAGATGATCCGCTTGCCATCAGGCGACACGGTCGATTCGGCGTTGTACGCGCCGTTGTGGGTCAGCGCCGTGAGGCCGCTGCCATCGGCGTTGGCCGAGTAGATCTCGAAGTGGCCCAGCGGCCAGACATAGCCGCGGGAATAATCCACCGGCGGCGGGCAGGCCGGAGAGTACTCGAAGGTGGAGCTGTAGAGGATGCGATGGTCATCATCGTAGAAGTAACCACAGGTGGTGCGACCCTGGCCGCTCGACACCCGGTGCACCCCGGTCCCATCCGCATTCATGATGTACTGCTGATCGCATCCTTCGCCGACTTCGGGCTGGCGCTGGAAGATGATCCGCTTGCCATCCCTCGAGAAATAGGCCTCGGCGTTGTTGCCGCCGAAGGTCAGCTGGCGAACGTTGCGGAAATGCCGCTCGCCGGGCGCGATGAGCGACGTATCGGGCGCCGCAGCGGCCGACTTCTCCGCTGCAGGGGCCGCCTTCTCCGCTGCAGGGGCAGAGCCGGAACAGGCGCCCAGAACAGCAACATACGAAAACACGAAAGCACGAAGGTTCACGGTTGTCATCAGGTCGGGGCGCATCAGTGACATGACAGCGCCCGGGCGAGCGCCAGATGCCCGGGCGGAGCGCACCAAAGATAACGATGGCCGTGCGCGATGATATTCAGGCGTCGCCGTCCGTAGCACTACGGAGTCGCCAGCTCCCTGAGCGCCTCCAGCACCTCGTCGGCGTGGCCGGCCGGCTTCACCTTCTCGAACACGCGGGCGATCCGTCCCTTTTCATCAATGATGAACGTGGTGCGGAGGATGCCCATGTACTTCCTGCCATACATCGACTTCTCAGCCCAGACACCATACGCCTCGGCCATCGTGTGGTCCTCGTCAGCCAGCAGCGGAAAGGGGAGATCAAACTTGGCGCGGAACTTCTCGTGCGACTGGAGGCTGTCCGGCGAGACGCCGTAAAGCCTGGCGCCGCTCGCCTTCACGTCTGCCCACGCGTCGCGAAACTCGCACGCCTCGGTGGTGCAGCCGCTGGTGTCGTCCTTGGGATAGAAATAGAGCACCACCGGCGACCCGCGCAGCGACTTGAGGGAGATGCTGTCGCCGTCGTCCGATGGAAGAGTAAAGTCGGGAGCCTTGGTGCCAGGTCTGGGGAGCATGGTAGTCAACAGTTGAGAGTCAAGAGCTCGGGGCCGACATTCTGCGCTCACGGCCGTCGCGCCGCCGGGCGCTGCAGTTCGCTCTGGGTACACGCTTCATAATTGAGGGCTGCCGCTCACTGACGCGCCCTCCGGCGCGGCGGCTCGCTCGCTCCAACAAGGGGTTCGCTGGTACGAAGCTCCAAGTCCGACGACCGACGACTCACTGTCCGCCTGTCCGTCTGTCCATCTGTCCGCCTGTCATCACCCTCACCGCCACCGGATCGGGAAAGCCGTCTTCCACGGTGAAGGTGGTCTCGGGAATGAGCGCCCGGCGGCCGCTGCCGCCATACGAAAGGTCGGGCGAGGAACGGTACGTCGCCCATGCTGCGGCGACGGCACGATCGGAAGTTACACTGGCCGGGTCATCGGCCGCGGTGAGCAGGAGCTGCACACGGGCGGAGGGGTCCGGCACAACCGCCGCCAGCGCCCGCACCAGCAGGTAGCCGAGCGCGTGTGGCTCCGTGGCATCGGCGGAAAGTCGCGCGCGCTTCTCGGCTTCACCCGCGAGCAGGAGCGGGAAGCGCTCGGCGAGCAGGCTCAGCAGCTGGTCCGTGCGCCATTCGGCCACGCCCTCCGCCACATAAGGGTCGGCGCCGCGCAGTGTGACCACGGCACTCGTGTCCCGTGCGTCGCGCAGCCGGCGATGATACTCGAAGGCCAGGTGCTCCCATTCATGCACTGCGGCGGCCAGTGCCAGCAGCGGCATGTAACCGGCATCCACCGCAATCGCATCATGCGGCTCGAGGAAACCGTTGTTGCGTGACTCGGCCTCGCGCCGCACGGTGGTGAGCCGGAATATTTCATCAGGCGTCGCGATCTCGGCGTCATGCGCGAAGCCCGCCGGCAGGAGCCGCAGGGCATCGAGCAGGCCGGCCTCGTGGTGTCGTTCGAGCCAGCGCGCCGCCGACCAGTTGTCGGCGCGCACCAGCCGGCCAAAGAGCGGCGCCGGCACGCCGTATCGCGGCACTGCCTGCGGTGACCCGAAATAACGCGACTCGATGACTGGCATTGGCAATGAGTCGCCCCAGCTCGCGCGCATCATCCCCGCGATCGAGGTTGCGCCGTCGCCGCCGATCCATGGCGCAGCGAGCAGGAAGCGAAGCGCCGTGGTGTGCCACTGGTCCGCCGCGTCATAGGCCCGGAACAGGAAGATCGCAGGCGACGCATGGAGCGGATCGGCGCGCTGCATCCCGTCGAGCAATGAATTGACCAGCGCGCTGTCCGTGTCCATGAGGCCGTGCAGCCGGTAAAGCGCCGCCATGACCTGATCATCGGTGCCGGCCGAGTCGGGCGAGAGCCAGCCAACAGTGGTGAGCGCGATACGGGCGTCGGCGAAGCTGGTCCGGGGTGAGGCCGCCTGGGCAAAGGCGAGCGCCGCATCATGCACATCCACGAGCCAGGTGCCGCGAGGCCGGAAGATCCGGTCAAACGCGGTGCGCGTGGCCGCCGAGGGAATCTGCGCACGGATCTTTTCCAGCGTGGCCCGGCTTGCCGCCACCATCTCCGCGCGGTCCGCCAGCCCCAGCGCACGCTGGGGGCCGGCGTGCACCAGCGCGTCTTCGCCCAGCGCACGAAGCCCGGCGCCCCGGCTCAGGGCTTCGTATCGATCGCGAAAATGCGGGTCGTCATGGCGTGCCGCGGCGAGCCACATCCCCGGCAGGTGCGACAGCGTGTCGCGCCGGCCGCTGATGATCTGGCGCAGGGTGAAGCGGGGCAGCGTGGGGTAGTACTCGGTGATTTCCTGGAGCCGGGTGGCGGTCCAGACCCGGGGCGCGCCGGTGTCGGCGCGGGCGGTGCCGCGGAGGACGTTGCCCTCCACGAGCCCGGTGAAGACGATTGGTTGCCTGCCCGGAAGGGTGAACTGGACTTTCCCGCGCTCCAGCTTCACGTCACGCAGCGGCGCGGGTGCGGTATCGCTCTCCAGCCAGAGCGTACTGGCCGGGCTCGCGAGCCGCAGTTCGGCCCGGCTCATCCCTCTCGCGCCACCGCTCAGCAGCATGGCCCAGCGCCCCGCCGCCTGCGCCTGCAAAGGGGCGGAGACGAGCGAGGCAGCCAAGAGGCAGAGGAAGATGGGTGGGCGCATGGTTGCTGAGAGCTGAGAGCTGAAAGCTGAAAGCTAAGCGCTCAGCTCATGGCTCATAGCTCTACGCTATCTTTCCCCATGGCCAACAAACCTTCCACCCGGCAGCAGGCCCAGCTTGACTATCTCAAGACCCTGCCGCCCAAGCTCGACCGAATTCGGCGCACCATCGAGGCAATGGCCATTCTCCAGGCCGACGAAGCCTCAGTGCGCGCCCTTGGCCGGATACTGGATGAAATCAAGGCCAACTGCCAGCAGAAGGGATTGCACCGGCTGGCGGAGACGGCGGGAAGCATGGCGATGCTGAGCCGCCGCGGAGGAGGACAACAGGTCAAGGTCCGCGGCCTCAGGGAATTGCTGGGAAGCTTTCAGATGAACCTGGAAGGTGCCCATCGGGCGGCGCTGGTTCCGGAAGCCGCCGCCCAGGACAAGGAGCCTGGCGCCTAGCTCTTGCGCCGGGCCAGCACCTTGTCCACGATTGGTCCGGCCATCAGCGTGATCATGGCGTTGATGAGGCCGCCGATGACGGTGCTGACGAACGGCAACGCAAAGAGGATTGCGCCGGCGCCGATGATGGCGAATATCATTCCGAAGTAATACAGCAGCATGCGGCGCTC
>DAIMFY010000223.1:0-4168 GCA_036724295.1 Gemmatimonadales bacterium
ATCTCGGGCGACAAGATGAAGCTGCTGCTCGACTTCCCGACCATCGGCGAGCCGCACTACGCCCAGGCGCTGCCGGCCAGCATCATCAAGGACCGCCAGCAGAAGATCTATTCGCTGGAGAAGAACGCCGATCCGTTCGCCGCCAGGTCGGAAAAGGAGACGAAGGTGGTGCGGAAGGGCGGCCGGGTGGATGTCTACATGACCGCCATCCGCAGCCACTTCGTGCCGGACAATATCGAGGGCCTGCAGGTAGGCGACTCGGTCTTCTTCCATGTGACCAACCTGGAGCAGGACTGGGACGTGCCCCACGGCTTTGCCGCCATGGGCGCCACCACCGCCGAACTGCTGATCATGCCGGGCCAGACCCGGACCCTGGTCTGGGTACCCGTGCGCGTCGGCGTCTACCCGTTCTACTGCACCGACTTCTGCTCGGCGCTGCACCAGGAGATGCAGGGCTACGCACGGGTCTCCGCACCGGGCAGCAACGTGCCGCTGGCGTGGAACGGTCCCAGCGGGACGCTCAACCAGAGGAAGGTGGCGAGCAAATGATGGCCCGCCAGTCGCGGCTGCTTGTGGCCTTCGGTGCGCTGCTGATGCTGGTCGCGTTCGTGACGCCGCTCTGGCGAATCGAGCTCCTGGCACCGCAGTACCCTGAGGGCCTGGGCCTCCGCATCTGGGTGTCCGAGGTGCGGGGCGCCCAGCCGCCGGACTTGAACAGCATCAACAACCTGAACCACTACATCGGCATGAAGCGGATCGAGAATGACGCGATTCCCGAACTCCGCTTCATGCCCTGGATCCTCGGCGCGCTGGTGGCGACCGGGCTCGCCGCCGCCGCCCTGGGCCGGCAGAAAGTGGTGATCGGCTGGCTGGCGGGTGCGAGCGTGGTGGCGCTCGCTGGCCTCGCCGACTTCTGGAAGTGGGGCTATGACTACGGCCACCAGCTCGACCCGCGCGCCATCATCAAGGTGCCGGGGATGAGCTACCAGCCGCCGCTCATCGGCTCGAAGCAGCTGCTCAACTTCCACGCGACCTCCTGGCCTGACATTGGCGGCTGGTCGATCGTGGCGGCGCTCGGCATCATCCTCCTCGCGGTGCTGCTCGACCGCCGGCGGGTGACGGCCGGCGCGCTGGCCCTGAGCGTCACCGCCGCGTGCACGCCATCACCGAGGCCGGTTCATTTCGGCGAGGACGCGTGCGAACATTGCCACATGGTCATCACCGATCCGCGGTTCGTGGGACAGCTGGTGACGCGCACCGGCAAGGTCTACAACTTCGACGACGTCGGCTGCCTGGCGGCGTTCGTCGCGTCGGGTGCCGTGCCGGGCACTGAAGTGAAGGAGGTGCTGGTCCACTCCTACGTTACCAGCGACAGCGTGCTCGATGCGGGCGGCGCGCTCTACGTGCGGAGTGACGAGCTGCGGACGCCCATGGCGAGCGGTCTCGCAGCGCTACGGCCTGGCCGCGAGGCCGACAGCGTGCATGCCGTCATGGGTGGCACGCTGCTGAGCTGGCGAGAGGTGCGCACCGGCACGGCATCACCGCGCGAGGCGGTGCTGCAGTGATCGCCCCCGCGCTGTGCCTGCTCATGGCAGTGCTGCCGGCACGTGTGATCCACGTTGCGCCCGGCTCGGCGGTCGCCACGGTGGGCGCGGCGCTGGAGCTTGCCGGGCGCGGTGACACCATCGTGGTGCATTCCGGCCTCTACCGCGAATCGGGCCTCCGCGTCACCCGGCCGGTGCAGATCGTTGGCCAGGGGGCGCCGGTCATTGACGGCGGGGGAGCATCGATCTTCCTGGTCAGCGCTGACAGCGTCGGTATGACGGGCCTCACCATCCGCAACGTCGCGTCGAGCTTCACGGAAGACCGCGCCGCGATCCGGGTCGAGGGGGCGCGTGGCTGCAGCATCCGCGACAACACCATCAGCGACAGCTTCTTTGCCATCTACACCGCGCGGGCGGAAGACTGTGTCATTGCCGGCAACGTCATTGCCGGCACCGGCAGGACCGAGACGACGAATGGGAACGCCATCCACCTCTATCGCAGTCGGGGCATGGTCGTCCTCCGGAACCAGGTGCGTGGTCACCGTGATGGCATCTATCTCGAGTTCGGCCGCCACGCCACTATCCGTGGCAACACCAGCGTCGGCAACACCCGTTACGGCCTGCACTTCATGTACTCCGATTCGTGTGCCTACGAGGGGAACACGTTCCGGGGGAACCGTGCAGGCGTGGCGGTCATGTACTCCCGCAACGTGGCAATGACTGGTAACACCTTCGCTGGTGCCACCGGCGCCGCCGCATACGGGCTGTTGCTGAAGGAGATCGCCGACAGCCGGCTGGAGCAGAATACCTTCACCGCCAACACGGTGGCGCTGTCGCTCGAGGGTGGTGAGCGGGTGGTGGCACTCCGCAATCACTTTGTGCGCAATGGCTGGGCGGTGCGGCTCCGCGCCGACGCCGACGGTGGCCGCTTCGAGGGCAATGAATTCAGTGGCAATGCCTTCGATGTCGTCACCAACGGCCGTCAGACCCCCACCCGCTTTGCCGGAAACTTCTGGGATCGCTACGAGGGCTACGACCTGGATCGTGACGGCGTGGGTGACCTGCCGTTTCGGCCGGTACGGCTTTTCGGCCTGATCGTGGAGCAGCATCCTGAGGCAATCCTGCTGCTCAACAGCCTGCTGGTGAATCTGCTCGACATCACCGAGCGGGTGGCGCCAATACTGACACCTGAAGTGCCGGCAGATTCCACCCCGCTCATCCGGCGGCTGCCATGACGGCATCGGTACGTCCGGTCATCCGGGGCGCGCTGGCGCTCGTGCCCTCCGCTGGCACCCCTGTTCGGGTGGACCGGCTGGCCAAGGCCTTCGGGCGCCTTGCCGTGCTGCAGGGCGTCAGCGTGACCTTCCAGCCGGGGCGCATCACCGCGCTGATCGGCCCCAACGCCGCCGGCAAGAGCACGCTGCTCAAGTGCATCCTGGGCCTGGTGCGGCCGGATGCGGGACTCATCCATGTGGGCAACGAAGCAGTGGATGCTGGCGCCGACTATCGCCACGCAATCGGCTACATGCCGCAGGCACCAAGCTTCCCGGGCCACCTCAGTGCCCGTGAGGTGACCAGGATGCTGATCGATCTTCGCGGTCCCGGTATCGAGCTCGACGATGAGCTGATGAGTCGCTTCCAGCTTGCCTCGTCCTTCGACAAGCCGGTGCGCACCCTCTCCGGCGGTACCCGCCAGAAGCTCAATGCCGCGCTCGCATTCCTGTTCCGGCCGCGCGTACTCATTCTCGACGAGCCCACGGCGGGGCTCGACCCGATCGCCGCTGGCGTCCTGAAGGAGAAGGTCCGGGCCGCGCGAGACGCGGGCGCGACCATCATCGTCACGTCGCATGTGATCGCCGAGCTGGAGGAGCTGGCGGACGACGTCGTGCTCCTGCTTGATGGGGCCGTCCGATACGAGGGAACTCTGGCGCGCATTGCCGCCGAGGCGGGGGAGCCCCGGCTCGAGCGCGCCGTCGCATCGCTGATGCTGGCCGGGAGGCCCCGGCCATGAGCACCATGCGGAAAGTCCTGCGCTATCAGCTGCGCGATGTCGCGCGCAGCAGGGCCGTGCTGCTGTACGGCCTGCTGCTGCTGGCCATGACGCACACGGTGCTCTACTTCGGCGGCGGCGGTGCCCGGGCGGTGCTCAGTCTCCTCAACGTGATCCTGATCGTGGTGCCGATGGTGAGCCTCGTCTTCGGCACCGTCTATCTCTACGGCGCACGCGAGTTCATCGAGCTCCTGCTGACCCAGCCGCTGGGGCGCCGCCCCATCTTTGCCGGGCTCTGGTGCGGGCTCACCCTGCCGCTGGTCGCCGCCTTCGTGCTGGGCGTGTCGCTCCCCTTCCTCTGGAGTGGCAACCTTGGCCGGGAGCTCCTGCTCCCGCTCACGGTGCTGCTGGTCTCCGGTGCGCTGCTGACGGCGGCGTTCACCGCCATCGCCACGTGGATCGCGACGCGGTTCGATGACCGGGCGGGGGGAATGGGCGCCGCGCTCACCGTCTGGTTCCTCGTGGCGATCGCCTGGGATGGAGTGATCCTGCTCATCGTCGCGACACTGGGCGACCTGCCACTGCAAGTGCCGCTGCTTGGCATCGCCATGGCCAATCCGGTCGATGCTGCGCG
>DAIMFY010000224.1:0-4165 GCA_036724295.1 Gemmatimonadales bacterium
TTCGTTCGAGCCCGCGGTCGCGGTCATCCATGTAATTTCCCGGATGGGAGACGACACCGGGGATGCCCAGCAGCTCGCAGCGTTCAAGCTCCCGGGTGAAGGAATCGATGGAACGATCTCGCAGCACCGGATCGGGTGACGCGAGATTGATGAGATAGGAATCGTGCGACACCACGGACGTTAGCGACGCGGCCTCGAGCGCCGCGTGGAACGCATCGCGGATGCCGGTGTCGAGCGACGGTTCCCGCCACTGATTGGGGGTCTTGGTGAAGAGCTGGATGGCGGTCGCGCCGATGGCGGTGGCGCGCGCGGGAGTCGCGTGCACTCCACCCTGCGCCGACACGTGGGCTCCGAGCAGGTCCTGCTTGCGGGCTGATGGCATGCGGGTGTGACGGACTCCTCGCCGGCGAACGTGGACCTGTCGGTGCTCCTGGTGGGGCACGCACCCGCGCGCCCGGCCGGGCTGGAAGTGGCGCTGGCGCGCGCCGGCTTTCACGTCACTGAAGCCGATGACGTGCGCCAGGCGGCTGCCAACGGCGCCACCCCGGATGTTGCCTTGGCAACGCTGGCCGACGCGTCGGCGGTGCCGCCGGTGCTGGAGGCGCTCGCCTATGGGTTCGGGCCGGGCGTGCCGCTCGTGGTCACGCTGGCGAGCGAGGCGCCGGACGCCATGGTGGCTGCCCTCCGGGCCGGTGCCGCCGATGCGCTGGCGGCGCCGGTCAACCTCACGGAGCTTTGCCTCCGCCTCCAGCTCCGGCGGCCGCCACGCCGGGGAGGCCGGAGCGCCTCCGCCCTGCTCGACGAATCCCTGGCATTTGCATCCGCCCTCGTGACGGCACCGCGCACCGAAGACGTGCTGCAGCGCATCTGTCGCCGGGTGGCTGACGCGCTGGAACTCGAGCGGTGCGCCTTCGTGCTCACCACCGGGGAAAATGGCCGGGGCCGGGTGATCGCCGATGACAGCCATGCTGGCATGCTCGACCTGGATCTCGACCTTGCGCGCTATCCCGAAATCGAGGAGGCCCGGCGCACCGGCGAGACCGTGGTCATCCGTGACACCGGTACCGATCCGCGGTTCGAGTCGGTGCGGCATCACTGGCAGCTGGCACCGCCCGCTGCCGTGCCGCAGTCGCTCATCACGGTGCCAGTGAAGCTCAACGGCGACGTCGCTGGTGTCTTCCTTCTCCGCCCTCGCTCGGCGAGGCTCACGCGCACGGACAGTGGGCTGGACTTCGTTACCCAGTTGCACCGGGCGGGGGCCGCCGTCCTGTCCACCGCGCGCCACAAGGCCGAATCCGACGCCGACGCGCTCGCCACCGCACAACAGCTCGAGCTGCGCATGGGGCAGGAGGTCGAGCGGGCGCGCCGCTACGCCCTCGGCTTCAGCCTGGTGCTGCTGGAGATGGACGACGTTCCAGCGACGGCAAGCAGCGCAGCCGGCGACGTGGCAGAGCGCATCCGGCATTACCTGGCGGAGCTCCTTCGCGACACTTTCCGGGCGCCCGACCTCGTGGCGCGCTACGGCGTCAACGGCTTTGCCCTGCTCCTGCCGGAAACCGGTGCCGCGCAGGCGCTGGGCGCGGTGCGCCGCCTGAGGGTGCGTCTCGCCGACGAACCGGTCGACGGCCTGGTCCCGGCCATCACCGCCGGCATGGCCGGCTTTCCGCATCCATCCGCCAATGATGCGGGCGAGGTGCTGGCCCTGGCCAGCGCGGCGCTCATGCGGGCGCGCGCGCAGGCGGGGGAGCGGATCGGAGTGGCGGAGCCGCAGTAAGGGCAGAGCCATGGCTCTGCCCTTACTGGTCCGTCATCTCCGCCTGAGCCAGTCCAGCGGATCCATCGCCATCTGGTTCTCGCCCCGGATCTCGAAGTGGAGATGGGGGCCATAGTCCGAGTTCTCTCCGCCTACCGCACCCAGGATCTGCCCTTTCTTCACGTCGTCGCCCGCCTTCACCGCCGCGCCCTGCAGGTGTGAATAGATCGAGTAATAGCCGTTGCCGTGTTCCAGGATGACGGTGAGGCCGTAGGTGCCCATGGTCTCGACCAAGCGCACCCGGCCCGCTTCGACGGCGTGGACCGGCGTGCCCGGTGTCGCCGCGATGCCGATGCCGTTCCAGCGGATGACGCCGCCCTGTGGCAGCGTGTCCCGCCCGAACTGGTAGACGATCCGGCCTTCCACCGGCCAGTCGAGGCGGCCGAGGCTGGCGGTGGTGAGCGCACCGGGGATGGGCGCGGTCCGGGTTCCGGAGGCACGGCTCCTGGCCGCTTCCGCCCGCGCCGCCTTCTCCAGCGCCGCGAGCACGTTGTTGAGGCGGGTCGCGTCCTTCTCCAGTTGCACCAGCCGGGCGGCGTTGGCGCGAGCCGAGCGCTGCAACGTGCCGAGGCGCTTCTCCCGGGCATCGGCGAGCCGGTTGTACTGGTTCAGCTCCTGCTCCCGTTCCACCCGGGTGGCGTCGAGCTGGTCCTTCACCATGACGATTTCGCCGCGCTGCCTTGACACCCGGTCGCGCAGGCGCTCCACGTCGGAGACGAGCGCGCGGTCCTGTTCGCTGGTGAGGAAGAGATACTTGTAGCGGCGGAGGAGATCGCCGAACGATTCGGCGGTGAGCAGCACCTTCCAGGTGTGCAACGGCCCGCGCTTGTAGATGTCCACCAGGCGCCGCTCGAGCACCGCCTTCCGCTCGGCGAGGTTGTCCTGTGCCAGCACCAGCTCGGCGGAGGCCTGGTCCAGCTGGGACGTGAGACCGCCAATCTGTCGCTCGATTTCCAGCACGATACGGCTGGTGGACTGCTTCTGCCGCTCGATGTTGTCGAGTTCGTCCTCGACATCATGCACCTGCCCCTGCAGGCGCTCCTGCTGCCGCTGCAGTCGCTCGCGCTCGGCCTTGATGTCAGCGAGACGCTGCCGGCTTTCCTGCAGCTCCCTGGCCGACTGGGCTCGCGCCGCCGGCGCGGCGGCGATGCCCAGGAGCAGCAGCACCGCGAGCCCCGCGAGCCGCCTCACGCGCCGCGACGCTCCGTGCGGCCGTCCACCAGTCGCAGGTGGCGGCCCACGCTGACGAGGCTCGCGAGCAGGCCCAGCAGCACCCCGAACACCAGGATCAGCAGCATGTGCACCGGCGAAAAGAAGACCAGCCCGGAGAGGGCAGGGGCGCTGCGCGCGAACACGGCGAAGCCGGCATAGCAGAGCAGGATGGCGAGCGTGCCGCCCAGCAGCCCCTTGAGCGCGCCCTCGAGAATGAACGGTCCGCGGATGAACCAGTTGGTGGCGCCCACCAGTCGCATGATCCGGATTTCGCGGGCCCGCTGCAGCATGGTCATGCGGGTGGTGACGCCGATGATGACCATGGCCACCACGGCGAAGACGCTGCCGATGATCAGGCCCAGCAGCCCGGCGAGATTGCGGATGTGGTCCAGCCGCTGCACCCAGTCGCGCCCGAAGCGGACGTCTTCCACGAAGGGAAAGCTGCGGAGCCGCTCGGCCACCAGCTCGGCGTGGCTGGCATCGCGAAAACCCTCCTTCAGCCGGATCTCGAGCGAGGCGGGCAGGGGATTGGTCTGCAGGTCGCGATAGGCGTCCTGGAACTCCACCAGCTCGCGACGCGCGCGGGCCAGCGCCTGGTCCTCGCTTACGTAATCCACCGTCTGCACTTCGGGAAAGGTGGCCACGTCCTGTGCCGCGACGGTGATGGTCTCGGGCGGCGTGCCGCGCAGCACGAATGCCACCACCTCCACCCGCGCCTCGAGCCCGCGCAGTGCCTGGCGCAGGTTGAGGGCGATGAGCCCGAAGAGTCCCACGGTAAAGAGCGAGAAGGCGATCGTGGTGACCGACAGCGCCGAGAGCAACGGCAGGCGCCGGAACGGGAGCAGGGTCTCGCGGGCGAGCAGCCTCACGCGCCGCCCTCCCCGCCGTCCGTCGCCGAATCGTGGATCACGGCGCCATCCCGCATCTCGATCATGCGATAGGCGGCCCGCCGCACCAGCGACATGTCATGCGTGGCCATCACCACCACGGTGCCGCCGGCGTTGATGTCGCGGAGCAGCTGGAAGACGCCCAGGGTGGCCCGGTCATCGAGGTTGCCGGTGGGTTCGTCGGCCAGGATGATGGCGGGGTCGTTCACCAGCGCCCGGGCGATGGCCACGCGCTGCTGCTCGCCGCCCGAGA
>DAIMFY010000225.1:0-2018 GCA_036724295.1 Gemmatimonadales bacterium
GAGGCACTCAGGCTGTAGTCACGTGCGTCCGCCGCCGACAACTGGGTGGTCGTCGCGGTGTCCGGCCTGGCCTCACCGCGGCACGCCGAGATCGCGAGACCGAGGATCAGCAGGTGGATCAACCTCATTTACTCTCCCCTTGGGTGCCCTGGTTGTGCAGGGCGATGGCGATGCCGCCCTTGATGGAATCCACCACCGCTCCCTGCGCGGCGAGCACGTCGCTGACGTCGGGATTGTAGGTTGCCGCCCACAGACTGCGCGTCGTCGCCGGGTCGGTGAACTGCACGTTGATACGCATGACGTTGCCAGCGCGGAAGACGGTGCCTTCGACCACCGCGTCGAGGTGCCGCTCGCTCGCGATGTCACGCAGGCTCTTGCCGCTGGCGGCATCACTCAGCATCTCGGCCCGAGGCGCGACCCCGACGCCGAGTCGCGCGATTGCATTCGTGAGTGCGTCGTGCATGGCCGTCACGAACATCTTGTCCTTGCCGGAGATGTCCTCGATCGGCATCACCCCGATCCGCTCGATGCGGGCCCCGCCGCCGCCTGGCGCCAGCGCCCGCCAGCCTCCGATGCCTCCCAGGAGCAGCGCAACCACGACAGCCGCCAGCAGCGGCCAGCGCCGCCGGGAGAATGTCGCTGGCCTCGCGCTGGTCGCCCGGTATGGACGAGTGCTGGTTGGCGTGAGCCCACCGCTGGGCGTGGCGTGCAGTTCCTCGAGCCGGTTGCGGACTTCGGCGGCGCTCTGCCACCGGTCGGCTGGCTGCTTGTCGAGGCACTTCATCACCAGTTCGGCGAGCGCGTCGGGAATGGTCGCGCGCTTTTCCCGCGGGTCGGCAACCGTCTCCATGACATGGGCGGAGAGGACGGCCTGGGCGGACCGGCCGCTGAAGGGCGGCTCCCCGGTCAGCATCTCATACGCCAGGCATCCCAGCGCATAGATGTCCACGCGGTGATCGATGCCTGCCTCGCCCATGGCCTGCTCCGGCGCCATGTACTGCGGCGTCCCCACTGCGATGCCCACGGTGGTGAGCTGGTCGCCGGCAGAGGCGGCAAGCGCCTTCGCGACACCGAAGTCGGCGACCACGGCGTGGCGCCCGGAGAGCAGCACGTTGGCCGGCTTGATGTCGCGATGCACCACGCCGCGCTCGTGCGCGTACGCGAGCGCATCGGCGACTTCACCCAGGATGCGGAGGGTGTCGGAGATGGGGAGCTGGTGCTCGCGCTGGAGCCGCTGCGCCAGCGTCTCGCCCTCGACGAAGGGCATGACGTAGTAGAGAAACCCGGCCGACTGACCGGAATCGTAGAGCGAGAGGATGTGCGGGTGGTTGAACGATGCGACCAGGCGGATCTCGCGCGGGAAGCGCTCGGCGCCCATCGCGGACGACAGTTCCGGCCGAAGCACCTTGAGCGCCACCTGGCGATCGTGCTTGATGTCGCGCGCGAGATAGACGGTGGCCATGCCGCCGATCCCGATCTCGCGCTCCAGCGTGTACTGGTCGGATAGGGCCAAGGCCAGACGATCCTGCGATTCGCTCATGGCGCTCCACTCGGCAGGATCGGTACGTTGAACCGCATCAGATTGGGACGGGTCCACCAAGGTACGGCCGACCGGAGACGGGGGCAACCAGGGTGCTGGCCGCGCGCGTCACCCAGGAACCCGTCGCAATCAGGAAGCGACGCCCGGCGATTCCAGCCGCGCTCGTCAAGGAGGCGGGCCAGGGAATGTGCACCGATCCCGTCTCCTGGCCTATTGCGCCACGGAGGTGACGAGATCGAGCAGGCCTTTCCCGGCGCAATGAACCGCCGAGCGCTTACGCCGTGGGCAGTTCGAGCGGATGTCGCCAGCGGAGGCCGGGAAAGCGGGCAAAGTCCCGGTCGGTGGTGACCCATTCCGAGCCGGATTCGATGGCCAATGCCGCGAACCAGGCGTCGGGAATCAGGTTGCCCCGGGCACCACTGGTGGCACAGAGGCTGGTAAAGAGATCCCAATGCCGAACGTCCGGCGCGACGATCAC
>DAIMFY010000225.1:2118-4139 GCA_036724295.1 Gemmatimonadales bacterium
TCGAGCAGGCTCGCGGTGTCGTCCAGGTCCACCCCGGGAAGCAGGCCCTCGCCCTTGAAGGTAGGGAGCGGCGCACCGGGCTCGCCATCGGCGCGCGCGCGGGTCAGCGCGTCGAGCGCTTCCAGGCCGCGCCGCAGGACGTCGGACTTGGTGGCACCAAGCCGCCCGGCCAGCCGCTCGAGCCGAGCCCGGTCGGCACGATCGAGATACACCTGTACCGGCTCAGTGACGCGACGCGCGGGACGCTTCCGGTCATGACCATGTTTCATGAATTCATGATACGGTAACGACCTGCTACCGTCAAGACGCGCCCCAAAGCCATTGCGCCGAGCGTGCGTCTGCCCGCTCGAGGTCACCGAATGGGCGACGGTCGAGGTGTGGGATGACGAAGCCATGGCCGCGATATTGCTGAGCGGCGACTCGGTGCCGGCTATCCCGTGGATCTGGCGTTCGACTCAGAGGAAGACGTCGCCGACAAGCGCTGGACGCTGCAAGCCTGAAACCTCGAACCACTGGACTAGGCCATCATGAACGCAATCGCGCGCATCATCCTGACCGGTGCCACCTTCGTCGCCGCCTACTTCTTCACCTTCTGGGTGCCCGGATCGCTGCTGCCGCTGGGCGGTCAGTTCTGGATCGCCATGATCCTGGCCGTCGTCGTGGCGTATTACGCGGCACGCTTCGTCTGGCGCCGGACCGAGACGATGAACAGCGGACCATGGGCGACCGCCGGTCTCGGAGCCGCGATCATCGGCGCCATCGGATTCATCGGCGGCTTCTTCGGCCCCATCGTCTTTACACCAGACGCCAACCAGGGTCCCCTGCTCGGGCTCTTCATCACCGGCCCGCTCGGTGTGGTGGTCGGTGCGATCGGTGGCTACGCGTACGGAATGGCGCGCGAGCGGCAGTAGCCGCCGGCCACCACCACCTCAACGGTCTCGCCGGAAGACGACTCCGCGCTTCATGACCAGCTGAACGGAACGGGTATTGGTGATGTCCGCCAGCGGATCGGCGGACAGCACCACGAGGTCGGCGCGCTTTCCCGGCACCAGTGACCCGACATGATCAAAGATCCCCAGTGTCCGCGCGCCGTTTTCGGTGGCGGCCACCAGCGCCTCGGCCGGGGTGAAGCCGCCTTCCCGCACCAGCAGCGCAATCTCCTCATGCACATTCGGCAATGCCGAACGGTCGGCAGCTGCGATGCTGTCGGTGCCCGTCGAGATCGGGACGCCAAGGTGGTGCGCGCGCCGCGTGACGGCCGCAGCCAGATCGAGACCACCGATCTCCTTCATGACGAACAGCGTCGGATCAAACATGATCGGGCGGGCAGCCATCACCCGAAGCACGGAATCGAGGGCGGGCACCGCGAGCACCACGCTGGTGATGGCGGAGTCCTGCAAGGCCTTCCGCACTTCTGGAGGAATCGCCCGCGCGACGAGGTTGGCGTGGGACATGGCGTCGAGGCTGCTCGCGGCGACGTCGCGTGGCATGGCAGGCCGGAGCGCGGCATGGGCCCACACCAGCATTCCCTGGCGGTGTGCCTCCGCCACGATCCGCGCCACCGTCACCGAGTCAAGCGCGGCGTACAGCTTGATCGCCGTCGCGCCGGTTCCTTTTGCCTCGGCCACGGCCTGCCGAAGATCGGTCCCGGCATCAATGGCGCGCATCCACGGCACCGCGCCGGCGACGGCGCCCGCCGACGCCGCGTGGGTGCGAGGGTCCCTGAAGAAAGCCGGACCGGCAAAGAGGGCCGCGTAATAGATGTCGGGACTCGCCACGTCGGTAACCGCGGCGCTCCGCGCGAGGTCGCCCAGCCGGCGCGTGTCGCCCGCCATGTCGCGCACGCTGGTCACGCCACCCCGGATGGACGCCTCGAGCCGAGCCAGCTCCCGTGGGCGGCTGTCCTCGCTGTCGGGGTCAGTCGCAAGATGGACGTGGGTGTCGATCAGCCCGGGAACGACAAAGCGACCACCCAGGTCAATCACCTGATCGCCGGCACGGGGAGCCGGTGCGGAACCCGA
>DAIMFY010000226.1:0-4136 GCA_036724295.1 Gemmatimonadales bacterium
CCGCACCTGAACCACGCGCTCGTCGCGAGCAGCGATGTCCCGGCACCCCACGGCTCGACGGTTGAACTCGATCGTTGCTGGTCTTCGGCGGCGGTAAGCGTCGCGACGGCAGGGCCAGGCGTGTCGCGCCTCGACAAGGTGGCGGCCATCGCGGACAATCCCCTGGTGCACGAGCAGTTGCGGGTCTGCTGGGAGAATCGGTCCTCAGCGCTCAATTGCGGCGAATGCGAGAAGTGCGTGCGCACCCAGGTGCAGTTCGCAGCGGCGGGCGCACTCGAGCGGCTGAGCTGCTTCGGTGACATTGACCTGCCGGCACGCATCAGGACGCTCTGGTCCATCCCGCATCATCTCCAGGGACAGTGGGCCGACGCCCAGCACGCCCTGGGCCGAACTCCCGTCCGTGCCGCCGTGCGTGGGCTGCGTTATCGCACGAGGCGCCACCGCGCGGGCGAGTTGGTCATGGGGACGCTGAAGCGGATACGGGGAAGGTAGGACGGTACGTTACGTGCCGCCGGCGGGTGTGAGCCGGACAACCGCGCGGCGCGCTTCCTCGACCACCGGCTGCAGCTCGGGGTCGGCGTTCCGCCAAGCGTAGGCCACATACCGGTACGCCTCCAGCGCCTCGGCGGAGCGTCCCCGGCGCTCCAGGGTCCGGGCGAGCTGCATGCGTGCTGGCGCGCCATCCCGCTGGTTCCAGAGTGCCCGGAAGGCCTGCTCGGCCTCGTCGAGCTTGCCGAGCTCAAGCGCCAGCTGTCCCACGAACCAGACGCACTCCACGCCGTAATTGTTCGATCGGTACAGGCAGTCCTCGAACGTGCGAAGCGCTTCCGCCTTCCGCCCGCGCCGCAGCAAGCCATAACCTTCATTCGCACTGGCCATACCAAGCCAGTCGCGCGCAAGCAATGTGTCACCTGCTGCCAACGCACGCGCTGCCATGGTGCGCTCGTGCGCGACCAGTGCCGCCTGCGTCTTCCAATCGCCGAAGCGGGCGGCATAGTCGACAGCGCATCGCAGCATCGAACCGCGTAGCTGCGAGGTGTCCGCCTGGCCCACCGCGCGCCCCTGCTCGAGTGCGCGCACGGGTACGGGCAGTCCGCGCGCTTCGTAGTAGATCGGACCACAGGTGCGGAGGAGCGTCGGCGTGGATGGATCGCCGAGGATGGTCAGCCCTTCACGCAGCCGGCCATCCTGCAGGCCAAGATTGAACAGGCGTGAGCGGATGAACGCGGTGCGCGGGCCTCGATCCATCCGGGCGTCGATGGCGGGAACGAGAGCCCGACGCAGATCGGCGAATCGCGGGTGCTGCAGATCCTCGTAGACCTCAAGGGCAGTCTCGCCATCAAGCGTGTGGAGGCTGTCCCACGCTGCAGCATGCCCGGCGCTGTCGCTGAAGGCCAGCGCAAACGCGATGCTGGCGGCCCGCGTCTGCCGCTCGTCGGGTGCCAGGCGGGCATAGGCCTTCATCTCCTCGGCGATGTTGCCGCTGTCGGCCTTCCACAGGAAGGCGAGATGCAGCAGATGCACCCGGTAAGGCGCCATCGTCGGTTGCAGCTCAGCCGCCTTGCGGAAGGCGGAGTCGGCCTGCTCCGGCCTCCCCATGGCTGCCGCGTCGTGAAAGTACACCTCACCCAGTTCATACCATGCGTCGGCGGCGTCGGGATATCGACGGATGGCTTCCCTGATGATCGAAAGCGCTCCCGGGTCCTCGGAGAACCGTGCCCAGCGGATCTGCACCTTGGCACGCTCACGCTCTGGTAGTCGGGCCGCCAGTTGATGTGCCCGCCTGGTGTTTCGCTGGTAGGAGTCGAAATCATACCACGAGTATGAATCGGACAGCCCGAGATAGGCGAGCGCAAACAGCGAGTCCGCGCGTACTGCACGCTCCCACGCCTCACTGGCCGCCCGGAATTCTGACCTGCGGTATTGCTCATCTCCATCCAGGTAAGCCTTGAGCGCGCTCAGCGACGATGTCGTCATCGCGGCCAGGTTCACGGTGGGAATCTGGCTGGGATCCTTCTCCAGGATGAGCCCCAAGGTCTGCATGCCGAGCTGGTCAACCAGCGCCAGCACCGAGTCGGACGGCCCATCCACCTGCACCGGCCCGACCGGCCTGCCGCTCTCGGTGTCGTACAGGTCCGCCGCGAGCCGGATGCGTGGCCCTGCTCCAATGACCGATCCCACCAGGGCAAAACGTGCCTTGGTCTGCCGGGCCACGGAAAGCGCACGCGCGAGATCGGCCGAGGACTGATCGCCCAGCTGCTGGTGCCAGGTGGCGAGCAGCGTCCGGCTGTCCACCGCACGAAGTCCCGCAGCTCCGTCGAGCCCCATCGAGAGCAGGTCTACCATGCCTTCGCGCCAGACGTCGAGGTCGGCGCCGCGTACCGTGAAGGGCAGCACCGCGATGCTGGGCTGCGCAGCGTCCGTGGCCTCGCGCATTGTGGCTTCGGCCCGGTGACCAGGGCGCATGAGCCACAGTAGCGCGATCATGCCCAGGAGGGCACCGCTCGTGGCGAGCGGGCGCGCGTGCCGTCGGGCCCAGTCGATCCCGCGTTCCGCAGCGTTGGCGGGCGTGCGCCGTGTCAGCTCGTCCAACAGTGCGCCCGCATTCCGGAAGCGATCGGCCGGTGCTTTCTGCAGCAGGCGCTGGATGACGTGCCGGATGGATGGTGATGCATTCCGAAGGGGCCCGTACTGCAGGTCAGGCTCATTGTGCAAGATGGCCTGGATGACGGTGCGATCATTTCCGCCCCGGAACGGCCGGGCGCCCGCGAGCATCTCGTAGAACACCACGCCGAGGCTCCACAGGTCGGTGGCCGGACCAACCGTGTCACCGCGTGTCTGTTCCGGCGACATGTAGGCAATGGTTCCCGGGGTCGCGCCTGGTCCGGTGAGACTCACGTCAGAGACCTTGGCAACGCCGAAGTCCAGCAGCCGCACCGTGCCATCGGTGGTGAGCATGATGTTGCCAGGTTTCACGTCCCGATGCACGATATTGCGGGCGTGCGCCGCGCCCAGGCCGCGGGCAAGCTGGATGGCGATGTCCACTGCCTCCGCTGGCGGGAGCGGACCGCGTCGCAGCCGCTCCTTGAGGGTCTCGCCGTCGTAGCAGGCCATGGCAATGAACGGCCTGCCATCGGTGGTCTCGCCGATCTCGTGGATGCTGCAGACGTTGGGGTGTTCCAGTGCGGCAGCGGCGCGCGCTTCCACCAGGAATCGCTCGCGCGAATCCTCGTGGGCACTCAGGTACGGCGGGAGAAACTTGAGCGCCACGGTGCGGCCGAGGCGGGTGTCATCGGCGCGGTAGACGGTGCCCATGCCACCCGTGCCCAGGATGCCGGTGAGCCGGTAGTGATGGATCTGCTCCCCGACCGAGGGCGACACCACGGTGGCAGCCAGGCCGGTAAAGAACGTTTCGGCGGCTTCGCGATGTTCGAGCAGGGAACGCAGTTCCTGCAGCATCGCGGCGTCGTTGCCACAGGCCGCCTCGAGGAACGCCATGCGGTCCGGCGGTGCCAGCTGCAGGGCGCGCTCGTAGAGCTCCTCGAGCCGGCCGGAACTCCCGTCCGATCGCGCCTCCATCTCCTGCTCGCTCACTCCAGCTCCTGCCCGGCGCGGGTCTTGAGGTCGCGATACAGCCACGCCTGCGCCATGCTCCAGCCGCGCTTCACCGTGGCGGGAGAGACATTCAGCGCCTCGGCGGTGTCGTCCACCGTCATGCCGCCGAAGAACCGGCATTCGACGATCCGCATCTGCCGGTGATTGACTTCGTCCAGGCGGTGCAGCGCGTCGTCGAGTGCCACCAGGATGTCATCGCGAAAGTCGGCGGACGAGCGAGCCTCGACCAGTGCTGCCTCGATCTCGTGCAGCGGCACATGCGGCGAGCGGCCGCCGCGCTTGGCGGCGTGCTTCCGCTTGGAGTAATCGATCAGGATCTGGCGCATGGCGGCCGCCGCGACGCTCAGAAAGTGGGCCCGGTTCTGCCAGTTGGGTGCAGACTGGCCGGCGAGTCGGAACCAGGCTTCGTGTACCAGGGCGGTTGTATTGAGGGTCTCGTCGCCGTCCCACCTGTTCCGCTGCTTGCCGGCAAGCCGGTGCAGCTCGTCGTACACCTGTGGCAACAGGTCGTCGAAGGCGGA
>DAIMFY010000227.1:0-4126 GCA_036724295.1 Gemmatimonadales bacterium
CGGGGATGAGGTCGCGGCGCGCCGGGCGGTGCTGACGCGCATGCGCGATGCGATCGACGCTTCGGAGGCCATGGGCGACTCGTCCGATGGGGTGCGGCAGGCGTACCTCGCGCTCGCCCAGAAGGTGCTGGGAGGCGACACCGAGGCGGCGGCGACGGCAAGCCTGACCGGGCATCTTGCCGCGATCGCCGACCGGAGCCTGACGACGCTCGAAGGCTCGGCGCCGCGACCGGACTCGCTGCGCATCGGCGGGGTCAGGCGGATCACGATGCGCGCGAGCTTCGAAGGGGACACCCGGGGAATCGCAGCAGCATTGCGGGCGATTAATACGGATCCGGTCGCGCTCGCTACCGGAGCGGTGCGCATCGTGGCGCCGGATCCGGCCTCGGGCGACGGGGCGCCGGAAGTGCTCAAGGGTGAGATCGAGGTGTCAGGATGGTTCCTGGAGCGGAGGGCGCGGTGAGGGCCGAGGTGGTCCGCGCGGCGCTTTCGCTTGTTTCGATCGCGGGGATGGCCGTGACCTTGGCGGTCGTCCTTCCCCGTCAGGTGCCTTCAATGGCGCCGGCGCCGGCTCATCCAGTGGGGCAGAGCGACGCGATCGGCGAAGCCGGGAACTCCGACTCGATCGCGAGCGCCGTTGCCGCTGCAGCGCCATTCCGTATGCGCCGATCGGTATCGACGGTCAGCTACGACCCACGCCGTGTCGGCGAGCCTCCGGCGCTGCCTGCCGACGCGGTGCCCAAGCCGTCGCTCGTGCTCGCGGGCATTGTCTGGGGCGCTCGCCCGAGCGCGGTCATCGGAGGGATTCCTGGCGCGGCACGCGCCCGCGTGGTGGAGCGAGGCGACACGATGGCGGGGCTCAAGGTCCGGCGTGTGGAGCGGGAGCGGGTGGTGATCACCGGGTACGATACCACCTGGAACCTTCGAGTCAGGGGGCTGGAGTGAATCATGGAAGCCGGGTCCTGATTGCTGCGGCGCTGATCGTGGCCGGCGCGCCGTCGTCACGGCTGGCGGCGCAGGACGCCGATGCCGCGGCGGCCGATACCGTGACGATCCGGTTCGTGGATGCGGACCTGCGGGCGGTGGTGCAGGCGCTGGGGCGATACATGAGCAAGCCGGTGCTGGCCGCAGGCGTGCCGGAGCTGCCGGTGACGCTCGAGACACCGGGGCCGGTAGCGCGAAGCAGCGTCACCGAGCTGCTGCGCGGGCTGGTCGAGACGCACGGGCTCGAGCTGACCGAGGACTCGGCGTTCTACCGTGTCGCGCCTCGCGCCCAGGCCGCGGCGCCGGCGGTGGCCATGCCGGCCGGCGGCCCGCAGGGGCCGGTCCAGCTCTTCGTGATCCGGCTCAAGCACGCCCACGCATCGGATGTGGCGGCCACCATCAATCAGCTCTATGGCGGGGCGGGGGACTTCTCCGGGCGTCCGGGGCTCTCCACCGGGACGCTGTCGGACGAGCTCCGCCGCACCGCCGCGGCCACGCAGGCCCAGCCCGGCGCGGTGCCCGGAGCAACGGGCCCGCCCGGCACCAACGCCACCATCGTGCCGGACCTGGCGACCAATTCGCTGCTCATCCGGGCCACCGCGGAGGACTACGCCGTGCTGCAGCAGGCGGTGGACCAGCTCGACATCCGGCCGCTACAGGTGCTGATCGAGGTGCTGATCGTCGAGGCGCGGCGGGACAAGTCGTTCTCGCTAGGGGCGGACATCGACCTGGCGCCGCAGAGCCTCGGGGGCGGCGCGACAGCAGAGGCCCAGACGCTCGGCGCGGGCCTGGGCGACGTGATCGTGCGGTTCATGGACCTCGGCAAGGGGCGGATCGACGCGATCCTGACGCTGGCCGAGTCGCGCGGGAACGTGCGCATCGTCTCGCGGCCGGTGCTGATGGCGTCGAACAACACCGAGGCCCGGTTCCTGGTGGGCAGCCAGCGGCCGTTCGTGCAGGTCAGCCGCTCGCTGCCCACCGACGCGCCGAGCCGGGACCAGGTGGTGCAGTACAAGGATGTCGGGACGAAGCTCACCGTCAGGCCCACGATCAACCAGGACGGCTATGTGTCACTCGTGATCCAGCAGGAGATCAACGCAGCGACCAGTGAAACGCAGTTCGACGCGCCGGTGATATCGACGCGGGAGGCGTTTACGCAGGTGCTGGTGAAGGATGGGCAGACGATCGTGCTCGGCGGACTTCGTGATGATCAGAGCGATCGGACGAGATCAGGCGTACCGATACTCTCGGGCATACCGATCATCGGCGGGTTGTTTGGACGGCAGACGCGGCGGAACAGCCATACGGAACTGTTCCTCTTCCTGACGCCAAGGATATTGCGCTCGGACGAGGAGGTGGACCGCGTTACCGAAGACCACTTGCCCGCTGGTGTGGCTCCATGACGGTCGCACCCGCCGTAGCCATCATGGGCACGTCAATGGCGGTCCTGCGTGCGATCGGCCTCGTTGACAGGTTTGCCCGGACCCGACTCCCGATCCTCGTCGTCGGTGCGACAGGCACAGGCAAGGAGTTGATCGCTCAGCGTGTGCACGCATTGAGCGGGCGCAGAGGAGAGCTGGTGGACGTGAACTGCGGTGCGCTTCCAGGCGAGATGATCGAGAGTCTGCTTTTCGGGCACCGGCGCGGCGCTTTTACCGGGGCCGTGGCGGACTCGCAAGGGCTCATCGCACAAGCACACAGCGGCACATTGTTCCTCGACGAGCTAGCCAGCCTGCCTCTTGCAGGGCAGGCGAAGCTGCTGCGCGTCCTCGAGACGCGGGAGGTAAGGCGAGTCGGCGATGGCGCGAAGGTGTCAGTCGATTTTCGGCTTGTCGCCGCGGTTCAGGAGGACCTGGCGGTATCGGCGGCGAAAGGCGCCTTCCGGCTGGATCTTGCACAGCGGGTATCCGGCGTGGTCGTCGAGTTGCCTCCCTTGGCGGAGCGACAGGAAGATATCGCTCCGCTTGCGCAGCACTTCGCCGCGATGCACGGCTCTGCTCTCACGCGCGATGCGCTTCGGCTGCTCATGTCGCACGACTGGCCTGGCAACGTACGGGAATTGAAGGTGCGAATCGAGCGAGCGGCAATCGGCTCGGGAAGACACCTGATCACGGCCCAGGAGCTATCCGAAGCCATGCCCGGCAACGGGAGGCACCTCGACGCCGGCCACGATGCTTCCGCGCTCGTTCGAGCCTGCGCCGATGCGGAATGGGACGCCATTCGGGCTGCGGCTCTGCTCGGCATCAGCCGCGCAACCTTGTACAGACGGCTGAAGGTCCATTGACTTGCCCTCGGATTGCGATCGCGCCGGGGCAGTCTCATCGCTTCATGAGACTGGTGAGACTGGTCTCTCGGCATGGGCCGCAACCTTTTTTGGAACTCATTGCCATGTACGGACTTGAATCTTGACTCCGGTGGCATTGTGCGTGCATTGACGCCCGGCATACTCACCAGGAGCCGCTTGTGCCGGGAACGACGTTCAGATCTCTTGTCCTCAGCTTCAGCATGCTCGCTATCATCACAGCGCTGCCACCTATGGCTCTGGCTCAGGATAAGGAAGGAACCACCACGGCTGCCCCGGCATCCCAGGAGCCACCCTGCGAGGAGGATTGCACGCCGCCGCTGTATGGAGTGGGGGTTCTCGGCGGAGCTCAGATAACGCAACAGACCAATACTACGGGACATAGCGCCGAATTCGAGGTCGAGAACATCGGCACGGCGACCGCGACCATAGTGCTCACCTGCGAGCCTGTGTCCGCCAATGTCACGTGCACCAGCGTGAGCCCCTCCAGCGTTGTGCTCACTTCGTTTCACAGCGCGAATGTGACGGCCTACTACAACGTGGGGGCCATTGGCAATGGCACCCTCCGCATCAAGGCAACGATTCCATCCCGAACATCGGCCGTCGGCAGTCATACGATCATCGTGCAGGGACCACCTGTGCCGCCACCGGCCTCATTGCTCAACGCCAACCACGACAATGTGGACCGATCACTCTGCCTTACGGCAGGCGCGGGGGAAGGGGCTGCATTCCAATGCGGCGGCCTCCTTGTCGCCCATGGCTTGCCGCCGTATCCGACCATGGGGCGCGACCGCTCACCGACGCTTATCTATACGTCTGATCAGGCATTCCCCAAGCCGA
>DAIMFY010000228.1:0-4117 GCA_036724295.1 Gemmatimonadales bacterium
TCACCAACAATTTCGGCGACCTGATCCGGATCGGCGAGGGCGATGAAGTGCGCGATGTGCCGCACCCGCTCTCGCCGGCGGGGCTCGATCTCTACGATTTTGCGCTGACTGACAGCGTGACGGTGCAGGGGGCGGGCGGCTCGATCCGCCTGCTCGCGCTATCTGTGCGGCCACGCGACTTCAGCCAGCCGCGCGTGGTGGGCACCCTCTTTCTTGACGCGGCCACCTCGCAGCTGGTGCGGTTTCGCTTCAGCTTCACGCCGGCGGCATATCTCGACTCACAACTGGAAGACATCTCGATCACGCTTGAGAGCGCGCTCTGGGAAGGGCGCTACTGGCTGCCGCACCGCCAGGAGATCGAGATCCGGCGCCGCTTCAGCTGGCTCGAGTTCCCGGCACGCGGCATCATCCGCGGCCGCTGGGAAATCGAGGACTACGACCTCAATGCGCCCTTCCCCGCTGAGCTGCTGAATCGGATCAGCATCAGCGGACTGCGACGACCGGATAACAGCGACTCCACCCGGTGGACCGAACCGCTGACCGATGCTATCCATGGCCTGGGGCAGCCATTCAGCGACGCGGAGATGGCCGGGATCCGTGCCGACGTGGAGCGCGTTGCCGGCAACCACCTGCTCTCGGGATTGCCGGCCACCCGGATCGGCGGACAGAGTGTGAGCGACCTGGTGCGAGTCAACCGGGTCCAGGGGCTCGCGCTGGGGGCAAGCGGAGTGATCGGGGTGGGGCGGAATCGCATCCAGGTCCAGCCGTCGCTCGGCCTCGGCACCTCCGACGGGCGGGCGACGGGCGGGCTGTCGGTCATGCTTGGCCAAGGCGCGACCCGGCTCACGCTCGGGGCGCACCGCGCGGTGGAGGACGTTGGGCAGACGCCTGTCATCGCGCCGCTGCTCAACTCGATCATGGCGCAGGAATTCGGCAAGGACTATGGCGACTATTTCCGGCTTGACCGGGCGGAGATAGCCCTGCGGCAGCGGTTCGGGCCGCGCTACACGGTGACCCTCGCGGGCGGCATTGAACATGCCTATTCGCTCGGGGTTACGCATGCGCCCGCCACCGGCTCCTACCGACCCAATCCGGCGCTGGGTGCTGGGGAGTACCGGGTGGCACGGCTGGAGCTGGCCAGGGGGCCGCTGTCGACGCTCGCCCCAGGCCGGGATCTCGATGGGGAGCTGGCCCTGGAGGCGGGCAACGGTACCAGCGACTTCATGCGAGCGAGTGGCGTGCTGCGCGTCCGCCAGCGGCTAGGCCAGACAGAACTGCTCCTGACCGGGGCCGGCGGCTGGGGATCTGCAAGGCTTCCGGCATACCGCGGCTTCGTCATGGGTGGCCGGGGCACGCTGGTTGGGGAGCCGTTCCGCGCTTATGGTGGTCGACGCGTTGCGCTGGCCCGGCTGGAATGGCGTGTGGATGTTCCAGCTCCCGCCATCCCACTCGGCTCCTTTGCCTCGACTGGCCACAGCGTGACGCTGGCGCCGTTCGTGGCAGCGGGCTGGGCCGGCGGGCAGCAGCCGGGAATGCCGTGGGGTGCATCGGACGGTATCCGGCCGGTGGCGGGCGTGGCACTCGACCTCTTCATGCGGCTCATTCGGGTTGAAGGCGGCATGGCGCTGCGCACCGGGGACTTCGGCCTGACGGTAGATGTGAATCGGGACTGGTGGGGAATTCTGTAGGTCGAGGGTCAACGGTCAACAGACAACGGCAGACCGTAGACCGTTGACCCGCGTTTCGCACTCCGGGCATGAGTCGTTTACACTACAGTGCCCACCGGGCACTCCATCAGCATCAGCACGGACACGACATGCAATTTACCGACGAGTGGCTGGTTGCCACCCTCGAGCCCCTGCTCAGCCCCGGTGCCATCCCGGACCTGCGGGCGGGAGGCGGCGATAACATCTCGCTGTGGGACCGCGTGGTCCAGCGCCGCCTGCTCACCGATGAGCAGGTGCTGGATGCGGTCGCCAAGCGGTTCCGCATGCCGGTGATGCCCGACGGCGAGGCCGCGGGCGATGCCGTCGCCGTGGTGCCGGCCCAGGTGGTCCGTCGCTTTGGCGTGCTGCCGTTCCGCGTCTCCGATTCGCATCTCGACGTCGGCACCGCCAATCCCTTCGACATCGATGCGGAAAAAGGACTCGCGTTCGCGAGCGGACGCGAGGTGCGGCTCTTCCTCGCGCCACCGTCACGGATCCGTGCCGGCCTCGACACGCTCTTTCCCAGCGAAGATCCCGTCGCCCGTCTCCTGGGCGGCTTTGACCAGTCCGTCGACGTCCAGGCCCTCGACGAGGACGAGGACGTGGGCGCCACGGCGGAGGAGGCGAGCCACGCGCCCATCGTGCGGCTGGTGGACATGATGCTCGCCGATGGCGTTGCCAGCCGCGCCAGCGACATCCATGTCGAGCCGATCGACGGCGGCGTCGCGGTGCGGTACCGGATCGACGGCGTCCTGCGTCAGGTCATGAAGGTGCCGCGCAACGCCGGGCTCCCGCTGATTTCCCGTCTCAAGATCATGTCGGGACTCGACATTGCGGACCGGCGCCGGCCGCAGGATGGACGGGCACGCGTCCTGGTGAACGGCAGCCCGGTGGACCTGCGCGTCTCCTCATTACCGTCATCAGCGGGTGAGAAGGTCGTCATCCGCATCCTGAACACCAAGGCCGTCATCCTCGAGCTCGAGGCGCTGGGCCTGTACGATGACGAAGCTGCGGTGATCCAGGAGCTCCTGGATCACAAGGAAGGGATCCTCCTCGTCACCGGCCCCACTGGTTCGGGCAAGACCACCACGCTCTATTCCGCGCTCCGCCTGGTGCAGGGCGAGGGCGTGAACATCGTGACGGTGGAAGATCCTGTCGAATACAAGCTGGGCGAAAACATTGTCCAGGTGCAGGTGCAGGAGAAGGCGGGGCTGACATTCGCTTCCGCCCTCCGGTCCATCCTGCGCCAGGACCCCGACGTGGTGCTGGTGGGCGAGATCCGCGACACCGAGACCGCGCAGATTGCGGTGCAGGCGTCACTTACCGGTCACCTCGTGCTCTCGACCCTTCACACCAACGACGCCGCCAATTCGGTGACGAGGCTGGTGGACATGGGTGTCGAGGCGTACAAGCTCGCGTCAGCCCTGCGTGGCATCGTTGCCCAGCGGCTGATGCGCCGGCTCTGCCCCGCCTGCCGCACCGACGAGTCGGCCGCGGTTCCCGCCAAGCTGCAGCCCTGGATCCCGGCTGGCGCCAAGCTCTACAAGGCCGTCGGGTGCAGTGAATGCGCCTCGACCGGCTACCGCGGCCGCTTCGCGATCGTCGAGGCGCTGGTGCTGACACCGGAGCTGGAACGGCTGGTCGGCGAGGGCGCGACCGCGGCAGCACTGGCGGAGGAGGGGCGCCGGAACGGCATGCGCTCACTCTTCGAGAGCGGGCTGCGCCACATACTGGCAGGCCATTCATCGGTGGACGAGCTGCTGCGCGTGACCGACGTCCCGACGGAGCGCCGGCTCTCGCCCGCAAGGACCGGAGCGCCCCAGGCATCGTCCCGGAACGCCTCGGCTGCCGCGGTGGCAAGCGTGCCGGCCGCAGAGGAGTCGCTCAGCTTCGAGCTGCTGCCGGAAGTGGAACTGCCGCCGCCAGTCTCGGCGCAACCGGGCTCCAAGGGGACGGTGCTGCTGGTGGAAGACGAGGACGGCCTTCGCAAGGTGGTGCGTGACCTGCTCGAGCGCGAGGGATTCCGCGTCGCGGAGGCACCCGATGGTGTGCAGGCGCTCGACCAGGTGGACCGGGTCGCGCCCGACATCGTGGTGCTCGACCTCAATCTTCCCGGGCTCGACGGCTACAGCGTGTTGCAGCAACTGCGCTCCCGCCCCGCCACGATGCGCTTGCCGGTGCTGGTCCTCACCGCCAAGGGGGATGAGGACAACGAAGTGCGCGTCTTCGAGCTCGGAGCCGACGATTTCCTCACCAAGCCGTTCCGGCCGCGAGCGCTGGCCGCCCGGCTCGACGCCATGCTCACGCGTCGCCGGCACTGACGCCGTGACCGAGGTCCGGGTCGCACTGGTGGATGTCTATCCGGTCCGGGTAACGCAGGGACAGCTGCAGCTCCTGGTGCTGCGGCGGGC
>DAIMFY010000229.1:0-4101 GCA_036724295.1 Gemmatimonadales bacterium
TGTCGGCGGATGATCCGGAATCTCAGGCCTCGCGCCAGGTCCCCTCGAACACCAGCCGGCCCTGGCCGGTCAGCCACAGGTCCCTGGCTTCGCCATCCGGCCCGAGCTCGGCCGCGACAGCGAGCGGCGCCCCGCCCCGGCTCACAAACGGCACGGGCAACGCGGCTTCGCCATGGATCGCCAGCGCCAGCGCGGCCGCGGCGGTCCCGGTGCCGCAAGCCAGGGTTTCGCCCTCGACGCCCCGCTCGAAGGTCCGGATGCGCCAACGGCCGTCAGAGCTCCGCGGAGGGCTCACGAAGTTGGCATTAGCGCCGGCCGGGCCTAGCTGGGGATGGCGGCGCAGCTCGGCGCCACGGCGGTTGAGGTCCACCTCGTCCACATCGCGCACCCGGATCACCAGGTGCGGAACCCCCACCCTGGCAAAGCCCATCCAATCTTCACCGGGCTCGAGCGGAATGTCGTCCACCATGCCGGGCCGTATGCCGTCCGGAAGCCGGATCTCGGCCATGTCGCCCGGCCCGATGCAGCGGGTCTCGAGGGTGCCGGCGTCGGTCAGCAGATGCATCCGCTCGGGGGGCGCCAACCCCAGCCGGGCGGCCAGTCGAGTGCTGCAGAGCGCCGCGTTGCCGCACATCTCGGCCCGGCCGCCGTCCGCATTGAAGAAGTGCATCCGCACGCGACCCGTACCCTCCGGGACCAGGATCGCCATGCCGTCGGCGCCGACGCCGGTCCGCCGGTCGCAGAGGGCCACGATACGGGGCGCGGTCCAGTCGTCGAGGACTGCAGCCCGGCCGTCCAGGAAGACGAAGTCGTTCCCGGAGCCGGTCATCTTGAAGAACGGCACGCCAGGCTCCGGCTCAGCCGCCATCACAGCCTCCCGATCATGGAACGAAATCGCAGCGACCAGACCATCCAGATGGCCTCGCGCACGATCTTCTTGCTCATCTTGCTCTGGCCTTCCACACGGTCGGTGAAGACTATCGGGATTTCCTTGATGCGGAATCCCTTCTTCCACGCCCGGAAGCTCATCTCGATCTGGAAGGCGTAGCCGTTGGAGCGGACGCGGGAGAAATCGATCGCCTCGAGCACCGCACGCCGGAAGCACTTGAAGCCACCGGTGAGGTCGTCCACTCGCAGGCCGGTCACGAACTTGGCGTACTGGTTGGCGCCAAGCGAAAGCAATAGCCGCGACATCGGCCAGTTGATGACATTGACGCCCTGGTTGTAGCGAGAGCCGATGACCAGGTCGGCGTCCTGGCTGGCCTCGATAAACGCAGGCAGGAACTTGGGATCGTGGGAGAAATCGGCATCCATCTCGAGGATGAAATCGTATCCTGCCGCCAGCGCCCAGGAGAACCCGGCGAGATAGGCCCTCCCCAGTCCCTCCTTGGCCGTGCGATGCAGGACGTGCATTCGGGGTTCCGACGCTGCCATGCGATCGGCCAGCTCGCCGGTGCCATCAGGCGAGTTGTCATCGATGACCAGCACCTCGATTCGGCTATCCTGTTGAAGGATGGCCGGCACGATCTGGGGAAGGTTATCACGCTCGTTATAGGTCGGGACGCAGACGAGATAGCGCTGGGGCACGGGTTCTGTGGCTGGGCCCGTCTGGTGCGGCCGCGACGACGGCGCGCCAGACGGGCGTATCAGGTTGCAGCGGAAAGATAATGAGCCAAGGGCCCGGTCTACACGGCCGCCCGCCGGCGACGGACGACCGGGACCACGATCAGCAACAGCGCCAGAAGGGTGGAAAGCGCGGTCACGAGCTTCCCTGCCCCATAGCCCCGGCCGACGAACTGGAGCGATACCTCGCGTGCGCCCGGCGGCAGCTCCAGGGTGAGTTGCGCGCCGTTGCCCGGATACAGCGGAGCCGGCTTGCCATCCACAGTGGCGCGCCAGTCCGGAAAGTAGGTCTCGGCAATAACCAGCCAGAGGGGCCGGGTGTCGGTGGAATCGAGCCGGACGGTCATGGCTCCCGCGGTCCAGTCGGTGACCGTGGCGTGGACCGGCGACGGCGCGGGCAGCTGGCGCGCGAGCGGCGCCGGCGTTACGGCAGCAGAGTCGTCCAGCACCACCACACTCTCATATGGGAACTTGGCATCGATGACCGTGGGAATGACCCGGTCGGCGGGGAGCTTGATGGCGCCGGGTACTACCCGGGCATAGGCCGATGCACTGTCCCGCTGGTAGAGCACGCCCACGCTGCCTGGAGTTGTCTGGACCGGACCCACCACCTTGTGATATCCGGGCACTGTGAGGTCCTGTCCCAGCAACACGTATTCCACGTCCCAGAGCGCCCAGAGTGTCGGCGAGACCATGTGCTGATAAACGTTCTTGCCGCCCCACAGCTCATCGTAAATGAACTCTTCGTTGCCATGGTAGCCAAACACCGCCTGCACCTGCTGCGCCATCAGATAATCCCCGGGGTAGACCGACGACAGCTGGAACGCGCTTTCCACGGGGGCGTCAAAGACCCGAAAGGGCTTCGGCTGCTGCGCCAAGTACGACGTGATCGAGTCCCTGGCGAAAATCACCGAAGTCGGTGGGCTGAACTCGACGTACTGCCGGTCCACCGAGTAAAGATCTCCCAGCACCACCAGGCCCAGGGCGAGCGCTGCAGCCGATCCGGTAGCCCTGCCGGTGCTGACCAGCCACGCAGCAAGCCCGCCGAGGAGGCCGACCAGCAGCAGCCTCACCCCACCAGCCACGAGAGCCGGGGCGTTGGCTTGCGCCACGTTCAGCCGCTGTGGCACCGCCAGTGCCTCCGCGAACGGCTGCAGCGCACCGATGGCACCAAGCAGGCCGAATACCGCGAGGGCGCCAAAAACAATGGCGACGCGGCGTGCCGGCACGCGACGCTTGAGCAGTTCCTCGGCACCGGCGCCCGCCCAGATCGCCACGGGAAGGGCCACGAGGAAAAAGGCCATGCCCGGTGCCCGGACCTTCTTGATGTACGGTACGATTTCGTACCACAGGTGGTAAAATGGCGTGTGGCCGCCGAGCGAAACGAGCAGGAACAACACGGCGATCGTGGCCAGCGCGAGCATGGCACGGTCCCTCCGCCGGGCCAGCAGTCCCAGGATTGCCAGTGCCACCACCACCGCGCCGAGATACTCGGTGTGCAGCTTGAAGAAATTCTCGCCCCAGTAGTAGCCGCCTATGCCGTTGAACTGCGGCAGGATGGTGCCGATCAACTCGGCCGGCGGCAGGGCGTACGCCGTCGCGTAGGCGTAGCTGCTGGCGGAGTGGCCGACGGCACGGGTCGAAAATGGCAAGTAGTGATAGACCGGCAGGATCTGGACTGCCGCGATGCCCGCGCCCAGCAGGACGGCACCGAGGGCAAACAACAGCACGGTGGCCTGCGAGCGGGACTGGTCTCGATCAGGATCGAAGAACGCCAGGTACAGCGCAAAGATGCCCGCAGCGATGAGCGAGTACAGCGTCATCGGCGGGTGGGGCGTGAGGATGGTGAGTCCCACGATGACGGCAATGGCGCCGTACGCCCAGCCCTTGCCGTCACGGATGGCCCGCACCAGCGCCCAGAGCAGCAACGGCGTCAGCGCCGAGACGAACAGCTTGCCATCGTGGCCGGGGTGCACCATGGACAGGACGATGCCGGTCAGCTCGTATGACAGCCCGCCCACCAGCGCCGCGGTCCAGCTGAAGCGCAGCGCCCGCATGAAGATGTACGTGAACAATCCGGCAAGCAGGATGTGCGCGGCAAACCCCACGCCCATGCCGACGCCCACGGGCAGGATCCAGCGCAGCCATGCGGTCGGATAGAAGATGTCGCCATGCATGGCGCCAATGAACGGCATCCCGCCAAAGAGATAGGGATTCCACTGAGGGATGCTGCCGGTGGACCGGAAGAACTCGGCGCCAAAATCGCGGAAGCTGTAGCCGGCCACGTACTGGTCGCTGTTCAGGCCGCCGAGAAAGTGCCCCTGCAGCAGCGGCCAGAACATGACCGCGACAGGTATGAGGAAGACCAGGAAGGCAACCAGGGTGGGCCGCCTCGGCAGATAATCGGGCTGTTCAGTCAGCTGCACGTCGCTGCCCTCGCTGGAGGATCAGGAATGGTAGTGCGGTGCCGATTTCGGT
>DAIMFY010000230.1:0-4092 GCA_036724295.1 Gemmatimonadales bacterium
GTGAGTGCGGCGATCGATGCGACTCGCAGCGAAGTCGCCTTTGCCGCGTCGCGCACCGACCTGGAGCTGGCCCGCAACCAGCGGGACCGCGCCCGGCTCGACCTGAGCCGCGCCCTGGCCTTGCCGCCCACGGTGAATGTCGTGCTGCCCGACTCCATCGGCAGCATTGCCGATGGCATTCCCGCGGATCCCGACTCGGCGGTGGCCTACGCCCTCACCCACCGTGCCGAAATCGCCGCGGAGGTGGCTCGCACGCGCTCGGTCGAGCGCTCGGTCACGGCGGTGCGACGGGAGCAGCTGCCGTCGCTTGGTGTGCAGGGCGCGGTGCAGGAGACTGGTCCTGCCCTCGACCGGCTGTCGAACGTGTGGCATGTGGAAGTGGGCGTGAAAGTGCCGCTGCTGGACGGGTTTCGCCGCCAGCGCCGGATCGAGGAGCAGTCGCTCCGGCTCGACGCGCAGCAGGTCCGGGAAGACGACCTGCACCGTCGCGTCGCCACCGAGGTGCGCAGCGCGCTCCTCGACCTCTCGTCCGCCCGCCAACAGGTGGCGCTGGCGGACACACGGCTGCAGCTGGCGGAACAGGAACTGGAGCAGGCGCGGCAGCGCTTTGCCGCGGGCGTGGCCGGCACGGTGGAGACCTCGAATGCGCAGGCGTCCGTCGTGGCCGCACGCAACGGGGTGATCCAGGCGCACGCCGCGCTGAGCACTGCCGAAGTCGGCGCCATGCAGGCCGTGGGCCTGCTCGACAACGAACATTGAACATTCGACTGGAATCATCATGGCAACTGATGTCCTGAACGGCCCCGACGTGCAGCGCGAGCAGGCCTACGTGGTGGAGGACGAAGTGGCGAGGCGCCCGCGCCGCCGCTTCAATCCGTGGCTGATCGCCGGCGTGATCGGCGTGCTGGTGCTGGCCTGGGGCGTGAAGCGCTATCTCTACGGCCGCAATCATGAATCGACCGACAATGCGCAGGTGGACGGGCACATCACGCCCATCTCGCCGAAGCTGCCGGCCTTCGTGGCTCGCGTGCTGGTGGACGACAACACCCACGTGACCGAGGGCGACACGCTGGTGGTGCTGGACGACCGTGACGTGCGCGTGCGGCTGGAGGAGGCAGAGGCCGATCTCGCGACCGCACGGGCCGCCGCGGGCACGCGCGGTGTGGGCCAGGCGGAGGCGCAGCTCAGCTCCACGCGCGCGTCGGCCGCGAGTGCCCAGGCCTCCGTGATGGCGGCGGAAGCGGACGCGCGAAAGGCTGATGCCGACCTCGCGCGCTATCAGGGGCTCGCCGCCAAGCAGATCGTGTCGGCACAGCAACTGGATGCGGCCCGGGCCGCCGCCGAGGCGGCACACGCCAACCTTGACGCGGCGCGCCGGCAGGCGTCGGCGGGTGGCAGCAACGTCACCGCGGCTGCGGCCAATGTTCGCGCGGCCGATGCCAAGCTGGCCGCGGCGCAGACCGCGGTGGACAACGCCCAGCTGCAGCTCTCCTATACCGTGATAACCGCGCCAGCCAGCGGTGTCGTGGCGCGGCGCAGTGTCGAGCCGGGCGAGCTGGTGCAGGTGGGCCAGCAACTCATGGCGGTGGTGCCGGACAGCGGCGTCTGGGTCACCGCGAACCTGAAGGAGACCCAGCTCGAGCACGTGAGCCCAGGCGATTCCGCCGAGTTCTCGGTGGACGCCTATCCGGGTGTCACGTTCCGCGGTGCGGTGCAGAGCCTCTCGCCGGCGACGGGTGCGCGGTTCGCGCTGCTGCCGCCCGATAACGCCACGGGCAACTTCACCAAGGTGGTGCAGCGGGTGCCGGTGCGAATCGCGGTCGACAATCCTGCGGCCGCCGACCATCCGCTCCGGCCCGGCATGAGCGTCGAAGTCACCATCACGACGCACTGACGATGGCAACGCTGGCCCTGCCCGCCCGCCCCGCACCGAGGGACCGGGCGGAGGTCTTCCAATATCGGTACATCATCGCGTTCGCGGTGGTGCTCGCAAGCGTGCTCGAGCTGGTGGACACCAGCATCGTGAACGTGGCCATTCCCCACATGATGGGCAGCCTCGGCGCCACCCTCGAAGAGATCGCGTGGGTGAGCACCGGCTACATCGTGGCCAACGTGATCATCCTGCCGCTGACCGGCTGGCTGTCGGACCGGTTTGGCCGGCGGAACTACTACACCGGTTCCATCATTCTCTTCACCGCGGCGTCGTTCCTCTGCGGCAACGCCCATTCCCTGGAATGGCTGGTAAGCGCGCGCGTGCTGCAGGGCATCGGTGGCGGCGCACTCATTTCTACCGCGCAGGCGATCCTGTTCGACGTCTTTCCAATGCACGAGCGGGGCAAGGCCATGGCCATCTTCGGCATGGGCGTCATGGTGGGCCCGACCCTCGGCCCGACGCTCGGTGGATGGATCACGGACAACTACTCCTGGCCCTGGATCTTCTATATCAACATTCCCCTCGGCATCATGGCCGCGATCATGACGTGGCGCTATGTGCCGGAGCCGGAACACACCGTGGACACTCGTACCCCGGTGGACTGGCTGGGGCTCGCGCTGCTCATACTGGGCATCGGGGCGCTGCAGGTCCTGCTGGAACGGGGCGAGGCGCACGACTGGTTCGATTCGCGGGAGATCGTTGCGGAGGCACTGGTGGCCGCGGTGGCGATCGTCGCCTTTCTCTGGCATGAGTGGACGACCGAGCATCCGGTGGTCAACCTGCGCATCCTGAAGAATCGCCAGCTCTTCGCGGGAACGGCGTTCGGCCTCGTGCTGGGTTTCGGCCTCTACGCCAGTGTCTTTGCGTTGCCCGTCTTCCTGCAGACCGACCTGGGCTATTCCGCGTGGGATACGGGCCTCGTCATCCTGCCCGGCGCCATTGCGGCGACCGTGACCATGGCGGTGGCTGGCCGGCTCAGCAACCGGGTGGATAACCGGCTGATGATCTTTATTGGCAGCCTGCTCTTCATGTACGCGATGTGGCTGCATTACCACTTCACGCTCGACATCGGCATGGGCGATCTCTTCTGGCCCATGATCTTCCGCGGCGTGGGACTGGGGTTGATCTTCGTGCCGTTGTCACAGCTCGCGGCCGCGGACCTCAAGTCGAGCGAGCTGGCGCAGGGAACAGGGCTGTTCAACCTCTCGCGCCAGCTGGGCGGCAGCTTCGGCATTGCCGTGGCCGCGACGCTGCTCACGCGCTTCACCGAGCAGGGCCGCGAAGCGCTGCGGGCCCACCTGGACCTGGGCGCGCCGGCCACCCGGCACTGGCTCGCCGGTGCCACGGCACGGATGCAGCAGCTGGGAGGCTCGGTCTCCGACGCACACACCAGGGCGCTCGCCCTGCTGAACGGGACACTGCATCAGCAGGCGAGCGTGGTGGCCTTCGAGAAGGTGTTCCTGACGATGGGGCTGGCGTTCATCTTCACGATGCCGCTGCTGCTGCTGTTCAGGACGGGCAAGGGAATGGGTGGGGGAGGAGGGCACTGACGTGGTCGACGGTCAACGGTCGACGGTCAACTGCCAATTGTCGACCGTTGACCGTAGACCGTAGACCTTGCTACGCCTCTCCCATGAACGGATATCTGTACTCCACTGGCGGCTCCATCGTCTCCTTCACGCTCCGCGGGGACACCCAGCGCATCAGGTTCAGGATCGATCCGGCCTTGTCATTCGTCCCGCTGGCCCGGCTGCCGCCGAACGGCTGCTGGCCGACCACCGCACCGGTGGGCTTGTCGTTCACGTAGAAATTGCCGGCGGCATACGTCAACGCCACACGCGCCTCTTCCACAGCCGCACGATCCTGCGAGAACACCGACCCGGTGAGCGCGTAGGGACTGGTGGAATCCACCAGTGCCAGTGTGTCCTTCCACTTCCGATCCGGATACACGTGCACCGTGAGCACCGGGCCGAAGACTTCTTCACACATCAGTCGATACGAAGGATCGTCCGCCTCGACCAGCGTCGGCTCGATGAACCACCCCTCGCTGTCATCGCTGCCACCGCCGGCCAGGATGGTAACGCCTTCATCCTTCTGCGCCTGCTTCAGGTAGCCAGAGATCTTCTTGAACGCCTTCTGGTCGATTACCGCGCCCATGA
>DAIMFY010000231.1:0-4079 GCA_036724295.1 Gemmatimonadales bacterium
GCCTTGGCGTAGTGGCCGGCGCGATGCGCCAACCGTTCGATCGCCACCTCGGGCGGCACCTGCAGGTAGACAAAGACGACCTCGGCATCCTTCCCTGCGGCTCGGAGCTGTCGTCGGTATTTCTCCTTGAGCGCCGAGCAGGCCAGCACCATGGAGCGGCCGGCATTGGCGTATTCGGCGATCACCGCGCCCAGACGCTGGAGCCATGGCGCGCGGTCGGCATCGGTGAGGCCGTGACCCGCGGCCATCCTGGCCCTGGCTGCGTCGGAATGAAAGTCATCGGCTTCGACGAAGTGCCAGCCAAGCCGCCTTGCGAGAAGAGTGCCGATAGTGGTCTTGCCAGCGCCGGAAACACCCATCACGATGACGATCACGAACCACCCCGCTCCTGCGTGGCCGCGTGGACGGAAAGCTGAAGGCTGCGCAACGCTGCCCGCCTCCAGCTTTTGGCCTTCAGCATTCGGCTTTCAGCCGTCAGCCCGCTCCACCTTCACATAGTACTCCGGGTTCACTTCCAGTTCGGCGCCCGCGGTGAGCGGCGAGCGCATCGTCTGCCATTGTTCGGCAGGGTGAATGCGCCTGGTCTGGTTACCCGGCAGTGCCAGGTCCACAGGCATGTCGAACCCGGGGATCACCTCGGTCCAGCGATAGGCAAGTGAATCGCCGGTCACCCGATATTCGAGCACCGGGATCTTTACGGTCTCCTGGTACTGGACGAAGATCTTCGTGAGGTCCACACCGGTCATCTGGCTCATGTAGTCTCGGACCTGCTTCGCCGTCACGGTCTGGTGGCGGAAGGTGCTACCTAGGCCGCGCAGGGTGGCGAGCCACTTCGCATCGTCGTTGACCACGGCGCGCATGGTCATCAGCATGTTGGCGCCCTTGGGATAGCGGTCCTGCGAGCTTGGCACGTCGTTCACGCCGTACGTGCCGATGATCGGCATGTCGTTCTTGATCATGCTGGTGCGGAGCCCGACCAGGTACCGGTCGCCCGCCGCCTTGCCCTTGGTGCATTCGAGGTAGAGCGCCTCGGCGTACATCCCGAAGCTCTCATGGATCCACATGTCGGCGTGGTCCTTGGCGCTGATGTTGTTCCCGAACCATTCGTGGGCGCTCTCGTGCACCACGATATAGTCCCAGCCCATGCCCTCACCGGTCTTGGACAGGTCGCGCCCGAGGTATCCGCTCAGGTACTCGTTGCCGTACGCGATGCCGCTCTGGTGTTCCATGCCGAGATAGGGAACTTCGATCAGCTTGTAGCCATCTTTGTACCACGGGTAGGGGCCGAACCAGTGCTCGAAGCACTTGAGCATCGTCTTGACCTGGGGAATGAGCGCCTGCGCCTTGTCCGCGTGGTTCGCGAGCGCCCAGAATTCAATGGTGAGCTTGCCATCGAGCCCCTGGTATTCATCGCGAACCGGGACATAGCGCGGGCTCGCGTTGATGGCGACGTTATAGCTGTTGATGGGGTTGGAGACGAACCACTCATAGGTCGTGGTACCGTCGCCATTGGGTGTGGTGGAGCGGAGCCGGCCGTTGGAGATGTCCTTGATCGGGTCCGGCAACGTAATGGCAATCCGCTGGCTGTCGGGCTCGTCGGCGGGAAGATCCTTGAGCGGCCACCACGTGCTGGCACCGGGGCCCTCGTTCGAGGTGGCGATCCACGGCGCGCCAGTGCTGTCGGTGGCCCAGTGGAAGGGGCCGCCCCGCCGGCGTCGGCTCGCGGTGCTGTCATGCCTGGCAAAGGAGCCGTGGTAATAAACGGTCAACGCCTCGGTGCTGCCTTTCGGCTGCGGCGCGGTCAGCATCACAAAGAACGCATTCCCGTCCCGGCGAAACTGGAGCTGCTGCCCGTCCTGCACCACGCTGTCCATCACCATCGGGACCTGCAGGTCGACCTGCATCTCGCTCGCCGGTTGCAGCACGCGGTAGGTGATGCCATTCCGCCCCACGATACTGCTGTCCTCGGGATTCACCTTCACGTGGAGGTCGTAGAACGCCGCATCCCACCACGCTCGGCCAGGACCGTTGGAGCCTCGAAGCGTGTCGGCGTGGGTAAAGCTGCGAGAGGTCTGCGCCTGGACGGCGACGGGCGCGGCGAGCGCCAGGGCAAGGACGAGGGAAATTGGTTTCACGGGTGGGTGCCGGGTGAAAGTCGGGGGTCCTGAGAAAGATAGCCTGGGATCTGTGAGCTATGAGTCGTGGGTTCTTCGCTGCGCTCAGGACAAGCTACGTGTCGAGGGCACCGAGGCTCACCTGCTCGTCATTCCCGCGAAAGCGGGAATCCATGAGGGCTCACCCGAACCGATTCATTGCGGCGGGCGTGCCAGCCGACGTGAATTGCCACGCGCAGTCCCCTGATGGACTCCCGCTTTCGCGGGAGTGACGGAAGGGAGAGACTCGTAGCTCATAGCTCATAGCTCCATCAGCCTTTAGCTTAAACCATGCTCCGCCTCACAGTCGCGCTTCTCCTCGTCGCCGCCCGGACCGCTTCGGCGCAGGATACCCTGCCCTATCGGTACCCACACCTTTCACCCGAAGTACGCGCCGCCGACCTGCTCGGCCGAATGACGCTCGAGGAAAAGTTCTGGCAGCTGTACATGACACCCGGCGACCTCTCCGATACGACAGTGGATCATTCGCGCGGCGTGTTCGGCCTGCAAGTGCCAGCCGCCGCGTCTGCCTCGGCGGACGCCCAACGCATCGATTCCATCCAGCGCTATTTCGTCACGCAGACCCGGCTGGGTATTCCGATCATTCCGTTTGAGGAAGCGGTACATGGGCTGGTGCGGCCGGGCGCCACGGTCTTTCCAGCTGCGATCGGGCTTGCGGCGACCTGGGACACGAGTCTCGTGTCGCGGGTCGCGACGGCGATCGCGAAGGAGACGCGTTCACGTGGCATCCGCCAGGCGCTCTCACCCGTCGTGAACCTGGCCGAAGACGTACGCTGGGGCCGAGTCGAGGAAACCTACGGCGAAGACCCGTGGCTCGCTTCGGCCATGACGCGCGCCTATGTGCACGCGTTCGAGGAGCAGGGCGTGATCGCGACGCCCAAGCATTTCGTCGCGAACGTCGGCGCGGGTGGGCGCGACAGCTACCCGATCGACGTGAGCCGGCGGCGGCTCGAGGAATACTTCTTCCCGCCGTTCCACGCCGCCCTGGGTGCTGGCGCGCAGTCCGTCATGACGGCATACAACTCCGTCAACGGCGTGCCGGCAACCCAGAACCGTTTCCTGCTGACGGACGTACTGCGCGAGCAATGGAAGTTCAAGGGTTTCGTGATTTCCGACGCCGCGGCGACAGGCGGCGCCGTGGTGCTGCACCACACCGAGCCGGATACCCCGACCGCTGCGGCTGACGCCTGGAAAGCCGGACTCGATGTCGTGTTCCAGTCGTCCTGGCCGCAGTATCGCCCCTACTGGGATGCGGTGCGACGCGGACTGGTGCCGGCCAGCGTGATTGATTCGGCCGTGGCCCACGTGCTCGAGGCCAAGTTTCGCCTCGGGCTCTTCGACGCACCGTATGCGGACCCCGACAGCGCAGCGGCGAGCAACGGAAGCGTGGCACATCTCGCGCTCGCGCGTCGAGCTGCGGGAGAGTCGCTCGTGCTGCTCAAGAACAGCGGCATCCTCCCGCTCAGCGACTCGCTGCGTTCGGTGGCAGTGATTGGCGTGGATGCACACGAAGTGCGGCTGGGTGGCTACAGCGGACCAGGCGTGCGACGACACTCGATTCTGGATGGCATTCGCGCGCTGCTTGGCGCTGATCGGGTGCAGTTCACACTGGGACCTGGATGGGATTCAACCCCGTTCACCGTGGTGCCCGCATCGCACCTCGATGTTCGCGCCGAATACTTTGCCAACATCTATCTCGATGGGGCACCGGCGCTGGTCCGCAGGGACAGTGTGATCGATTTCCACTGGACACTCAGTTCACCGGGCCGTGGCATTCCGCTCGACTGGTATTCCGCTCGCTGGACAGGAACACTCACGGCGGGGTCGCGCGCCGTGCGCCGCCTCGGGGTGAGTGGCGACGACGGTTACCGACTCTATCTGGACAACAAGCTGCTGATCGACAAC
>DAIMFY010000232.1:0-4054 GCA_036724295.1 Gemmatimonadales bacterium
TGCGCAATCCCACTCGATTTCCGACATTGTCTCCCATGTCACGCGCCGCCTTTTTTGCGTTTGCCTTCTATTTCGGTTCCTCCGGGGGCCGGAGTCGGGTGAGCGCGCGCGGCTGAACTGACGCTCCTGAACTCCTGCGGGCCCCCGGTCATCACCGGGGGCCCGTTTCTGTTTTCCCACTGCCGCGAGTTGTCCATGCTGATCGTTACGAGTTCCGGAATCACCGATGCCGAGCTGAGCCATGTCTGCGAGCGGGTGGAAGCGATGGGACTCACCGCGCACGTCGTCCACGGCGCCCAGCGCACCGTGATCGCCTGCGTTGGGGACGAGGACCAGCTCTCCGAGGTGCCGCTGCTCGCGCTGCCCGGCATTGAGTCTGTCACGCCGGTCCTGCGACCGTACAAGCTGGCATCCCGCGAGGCGGCGCCCGGCGCCGGCACGACACTGGTCCAGGCCGGCAGCGCCACGATCGGTGGCCGCGATGTCGCCGTGATCGCGGGACCGTGCTCGGTCGAAGGCCGGGAGATGCTGATCCAGACGGCGTTGTCGGTGGAGAACTCGGGCGCCGTGATGCTGCGCGGCGGCGCCTTCAAGCCGCGCACCTCGCCGTACGCCTTTCGCGGTGTCGGCGCCGAAGGCCTCGACCTGCTGGCAGAGGCGCGTGAGGCCAGCGGCTTGCCGGTGGTCACGGAGGTCATGGACACACGGCTGGTGGAGCTGGTGGCGGAGCATGCGGACATGCTTCAGGTCGGTGCGCGCAACATGCAGAACTTCGCCCTGCTCTCCGAGGTGGGCCAGTGCGGCCGGCCGGTGCTGCTGAAGCGGGGACTCTCCGCCACCATCCGCGAGCTGCTCATGGCCGCCGAGTACATCATGGCCCATGGCAACGCCCAGGTGGTCCTCTGCGAGCGGGGCATTCGCACGTTCGAGAACGCGACGCGCAACACGCTCGACATCGCAGCCGTCCCCGTGCTCAAGGAAGAAACCCACCTCCCGGTAATCGTGGACCCAAGCCACGCTGGCGGCCGTCGTTCACTGGTGCTGCCGCTGGCCTGCGCCGCCATCGCGGCTGGCGCCGACGGCCTCATCATCGAAGTCCATCCCCAGCCGGACACAGCCCGCTCCGACGGCGACCAGTCGCTCTGCTTCGATGAATTCGCCGCGCTCATGGAGCGGCTCGCCGGATTTGTCGCCGCGGCCGGGCGCACCCTCCTGGCTGCGCCCACCGAGTGGCGCGCGCCGGCGGTTGCATGACCGCGGCCACGGTCGTGGCGCCCCGCCTCCGCGTCGGCGTGCAGGGCGAAACCGGCTGCTTCAGTCACGCGGCACTGCGCCAGCTCCTGGGCGCGGACGCCGAGCCCCGGTTCTACCCCAGCTTCAACGCCGCCGTTGCCGCGCTCGTCGACGGCGAGGCCGACCGGCTCCTCCTGCCGGTGCACAATTCGCTCGCCGGCGTGGTGCGCGCCAGCCTCAGCGCCATCGCGGCAGCAGACCTCCGGGTGGACAGCGAAACCGAGCTCCCCATCCGGCTCGTCTGCGCGGCCCTGCCGCGGACTCGGCTCGACGAGGTCGAGGTCCTGCGGTCACACCCGGTGGCGCTCAGGCAATGCACCCGCTTCGTTGCCCATCACCCGCGGCTGCGTACGGAGCCGGTGCACGACACGGCGGGTGCCGCCCGGCTCCTCGCCGAGCAAGGTGACACGGCGTCGGCAGTGATCACGAGCGCTGAAGCAGCGGAGACCTTCGGTCTCGCGATACTGGCATGCGACGTTCAGGACCGCGCAGACAACGTGACCCGATTCTGGCTCCTGGCGCGGCGCCAGCTCGGCGGCGAGAGCGCCAGCAGCCGGCTGGAACACCATCTCGCGGTTACGGTCGGTGGGCCGGGCGGAATCGTCGCGGTGCGAGGTGCGATCTCGGTGGACGACAACACGGAAGCCGACATCGCGCGGGCCACCGGCGACCTGCTGCTGACACTGCTCGATGCCAACGGCGTCACGCCGGACGACGTCGTGAGTGCCATCTTCACGCTTACACCGGACCTCGATGCCATCTTCCCGGCCAACGCCGCGCGGCAACTTGGATGGCACCGCGTGCCGATGCTCTGCGCCACGGAACTGGCCATCCCCGGTGCCCTGCCCCGCTGCCTGCGGGTGTTGCTGCATGTGCGCGCATCGTCAGCCGAGTGGACGCCATCGCATATCTATCTGGGTGAGGCGAGGGTGTTGAGGAGAGATCTTCAAGACGGGCAGGACGGGCAGGACGGGCAGGACGGGCAGGACGGACAGGTCGGTCGTACGTCGTAAGTCGTACGTCGTGGCGGCTCCGGCCCCTTCGCCGCGCTCAGAGTGACGCCCGGCTGACGACAGACGAACGGTCACCCACCTGCCCGTCTTGCCCGTCTTGCCCGTCTTGCCCGCCCTGCCCGTCTTGCCCGCCCTGCCCGTCCTGCCCGTCCTGCCCGTCCTGTCCCACCAGCCATGTCAGATGCCCCGCGGGTCGGACGCGCGAGACAGGATACTGCGCCGCCGCAGAACCGCCCTGGCGGATGGCGTCGATGATTGGCCTCTTGGTGACGCCGTCAGCCAGGACCAGCACCGTGCGCGAGAGATTGATGAGCGGAAGGGTAAAGGTCATGCGCCAGCGGATGTCGAGCGACGGGGACCCCTCGACCGGGATGACCAGCCGCTCGGTTTCGTCCAGCGCCGGATGGCCCGGAAACAGCGAGGCGGTGTGGCCATCGTCCCCCACCCCCAGCAGCATCAGGTCGAACGCGAGATCGGGAACCCGCTCCCGGACCAGCGCCTCATAGCTGCGCGCGGCGCGGTCGAGGTCTTCCGCATCGGCGGGCATGCGGAAGATCCGTGAGGGCGACACCGGCGCATGCGAGAGCATCGTCTCGCTGGCGAGCCGGAAGTTGCTCTGCGGACTTGTGGGCGGGACCGCGCGTTCGTCACTCCAGAACCAGTCGATCTCGTCCCACGGCACAGCGGCGCGGTACTCATCCGACGCGAGCAATTCATACAGGCGTGTCGGCGTGTGGCCGCCAGAGAGCGCAACGGCCGCCCGGCCGGTGCAGATGACGGCCTCTCGCGCCGCCACGATCAGGCAGCGGGCCGCCTCATGGCTCGCTGCCTCCAGTGACTCGAACTCGATGATCTCTGGTGTCACTCGTTCCGCCACTGCAAGGGCCCGTCGCCTGCCAGCTGGTTGGCCTCCTCCGGCCCCCAGCTGCCCGATGGGTAGGGCAGCGGTGTGCCGCCGTGCTCGAGCACCGGAGTATACAGCCGCCAGGATGCCTCTACTTCATCGGCGTGCACGAAGAGCATCTGCTCTCCCTGGATCACGTCCAGCAGCAGCGTTTCATACGCTTCCGGCAGCGGCCCGAATGCCTCACCATAGGCGAAGTGCAGCGGCTCCCGCGAGAGGCGGAACCCCGGGCCCGGAATCTTGACGTCGAAGTAGAGGACGAACCCCTCGTCGGGCTGCAGCCGCAGCACCAGCGTATCGCCGGTCATCTGGCAGGCATCGTACGGCTGGAAGAGACTCACCGGTGGCTCCCGCAACGTCAGCACGATCTCGGTAAGGCTGGTGGCCATCCGCTTGCCGGTTCGCAGCAGGAACGGCACGCCCTGCCAGCGCCAGTTGTCGATATCGAGCCGCATGGCCACGAACGTGCTGGTGGTGGAGTCGGGCGCGACGCCCGGCTCCTTGCGGTAGGCCGGCACCTGGCGCCTGCCGATGCGCCCGGCGGTGTACTGACCGAGCACCACGTCTTCCGGCTTGATGGGCCTGATCGAGCGCAGCACCTTCACCTTCTCCTGCCGGATGGCGGCCGCCTCGATGGTACTGGGCGGCTCCATGGCCACCAGCGTCATGATCTGGGTCAGGTGGTTCTGGATCATGTCGCGAATGACACCGGCACTCTCGTAGTAGCCGGCGCGCTTCTCTACGCCGAGCGTCTCGGGCACGTTGATCTGCACGCTGGAGACGTGCTCACGGTTCCAGAGCGACTCGAACATCGCGTTGGCGAAGCGGAACACCATGAGATTCT
>DAIMFY010000233.1:0-4046 GCA_036724295.1 Gemmatimonadales bacterium
CCTTCCTGAGGAACATCCGCAGCATCTGCTCGGCGACGCTGAAGTCGGCGATCACTCCGTCCTGCATCGGGCGCACGGCGCGGATGCCGTCCGGAGTGCGGCCCAGCATCCGCTTGGCCTCGGTTCCCACGCTCAGGATCTTGCCAGTGGCAATGTCCATGGCGGCGACCGACGGCTCGTCGAGCACGACCCCTTCGCCCCGGACCAGGACCAGGGTGTTGGCGGTGCCAAGGTCCACGGCGATCTGCCGGGCGGGACGCCAGGTCCGGGAGCGGGGGGCGGCGGGCTCGGCCTCTCGACCAGTTGCCCCGGTTTCGACCGGGGTGACGGGCTCGGCAGTTTCAAGAGCAGCGGTCACGGATTGTATTCCTTGAGAGCTGGAGGACGTTGCAGAAACTCCATCCGCGTCGCGTTTCACCGACCTGAAACTGGCGAAACCGGGGGAATCCGGGGACACGGACCAGCGATTCCAAATTCCATGCCACCTGAACGATGCAGGATTGCAGGGTTCTGCACCTGCTAGATTCCGCCGCCATGAAACGCCGAGTCCTTGCCGCGGTCCTGCCCGCACGGTCGTCGCTCCGGGAGCTGCTGCAGCTGGCGCTCCCGGTTGTGGTCGTGCAGGTGGGTCTCATGCTCATGGGCGTGGTCGACTCGATCATGGTCGGCCGCGTGTCGGCCGCAGCCCTGGCCGGCGTAGCCCTTGGCAACGTCTACTTCTTTGCCTTTGCCATCTTCGGCACCGGGGTTGTCATGGCCCTGGACCCGGTCGTTTCCCAGGCGGTCGGTGCCGGGGATGAACCGGCCATCGCGCGGGCCGTGCAGCGCGGGCTCCTGCTCTCGGCGCTGCTCACCATTCCCGTTTCCATTCCGCTCTGCTTCGCGGGCCCGGTGCTGGCGCTGCTGGGCCAGCCGGCCGACGCCGTGCCGATCGCTCACGAATACACCCTTCGCATCGTCCCGAGCGTCTTTCCGTTCTTTGCGTTCGTCGTCTTTCGCCAGACGCTTCAGGCCATGGGGCGCCTGGCGCCGATCGTCTGGCTCACGGTGCTCGCGAACCTGCTCAATGTCTGGCTTGACTGGAGCCTCGTCTACGGGCACTTCGGGATGCCGGCGCTGAGCGCCAACGGCGCCGCGTGGGCCACGACGATCTCGCGATGGGCCATGATGGTGGGGCTCGTGGCGGTGGCCTGGCGCGACCTGCACGGACACCTGCGGGCGGTGCAGCCGGAAGTTTTCCGCACCGCACCGCTCCGCCGGATGATCGCGATTGGAGCACCGATCGGCGTGCACATGCAACTCGAGTTCGGCGTGTTCGGCGCCGTGGGCCTGCTCATGGGACGCCTCGGCACCGACGCCGTGGCGGCGCACCAGATCGCGCTCAATCTTGCCTCGCTCACGTTCATGGTGCCCCTTGGCGTGTCGGCGGCGGCCACGGTGCTGGTAGGACGGGCGGTAGGGCAGGGGCAGCCGGAAAGCGTGCGCCATGCCGCGCGCGCCGCCCTGTTCGTGGGCGTGGGCTTCATGTGCTGCACCGCGATTCTCTTTATCGTCGTGCCTTCGCTCTTCGCCATGGTCTATTCGCGCGACGTCGCCGTCGTGGCGCTGGCGGCCAGCCTGATTCCCATTGCTGGCGTCTTCCAGGTCTTCGACGGCCTGCAAGCGGTGTCGGCCGGTGTGCTCCGCGGCCTGGCGGACACCCGGTATCCGATGGTGATTGGCCTGGTGGGCTTCTGGCTGGTCGGGCTGCCCATCAGTCTGTGGCTCGCTTTTTCGATGGGACTGGGTCCGCAGGGATTGTGGTGGGGATTGGTGGCCGGGCTCGTTGCGGTGGCCACGCTGCTGTTGCTGCGCGTCCGGCACCGGCTGGGGCGGGAGATGGTAAGGGTAGTGATTGATGAGGGGCGCAGGGCGTAAAGGGTCGGAGGACGCGGGACTCGTGACCCGAGACCCGAGACCCGAGACCCCCACGCCCCTATTTCGGAAGCAACTCCGGATTTACTGCGCCTCGCACAAACGCCAGCGACGGACGGGCGACCGTATCCGTCACCGGCAGCCCCGCGCGCTCGACCAGCCTGGCGCGCTGGGTCCGGTAGGCCGCGGCCCGGCTGCTGTCAGCGAACTGCAGGGTGTCGCCCTCCACCGTCCACTGTGCATTCGATCCCAGGATGCTCAGCAGGCTGTCGGCGTCCGCGAGCAGGGATTCCGCCATGTCGGCCGACTGGTACGGCTCCTTGAGCGTGGTGCGGCCCTGCCAGGCGGCGATCTGCTCACGCGTCCAGCCCGCCTTGGTGGTCTGGAACCGTGCCGTGTCTTCATACGCACGGTCGGTCATCACCTCACGCCGATGAAACTGCCCCAGCACGTTGAGCGCCGACGCCACCACCCGCCGAGCGGCGCGGGCACCGTCGGGAGTGCTGAGCGCGCGCACGCCGAAGATGCCGTTGAAGTCCACCGCCGACAGGTCGCGAGCCAGCTGCGCCTGCACCGCGAGATATGACTGACGGCGGCGTTCGATCAGCTGCTCGGATGTGACGGGCGCGGTCGGGTCGATCCGTTCCGCAACTGCGCGCGATGTCGGCCGGCTCCCAGGCACGGTGCTCTCGTGCTGGGTGGTGTCGCCCAGTAGTGCTGATGGCGGGGGTGCGGGCCGGAACGCCGACCCTTCCTCTACCGGCTGTCCGCCGCTCGCATCGCGCAGCTTGAGCCCGACCAGAATGCCGATTGCCGATCCAAGAATGACGATCACCGCGATGACGAGGCCGGTGCGGCGGCGGGGTGGTGTTTCAGTCAACGGTCGACGGTCGACGGTCGACGGTCGAGGAACGTCGGCCGGCTGCCGGCGCGCAGGCGTTGACCGTTGACTGTCGACCGTCGACTCCGGACGGTGCTCCACTGCCTTGGGAGCCCTGAGCGGCGTCGGCGCGACGGGCTCGTAACGCGGTGCAGGTGGAGCTGGCGGTGGCTCGTCCCGGTTTTCGCCAGGGTGATGGGCTCGAGGGCTCGCCCCGGTTTCCGGCGGGGGGACGGGCGTGGCTGGTGGCTCGGGTCGCAGCGGTGCGACCTTGGAGGGCGCCGCATGGCGGCGCTCCTCCTCCTGCAGCAGCGAGCCGGTTCTGGTCGTGGGGTCAGCATCCGGCGCCGGCGGCGGATCAGGCTCGCGCTCCGGAGTCCTGGCCGGCGGCTGTGCCTTGTATTCGCCGGTTGCAAATGCAAAATACGGATGATGCTCGAGTGGGAGCCACTGCTTCGTGCGGCGGTGAAAAATGGCAGCATCGTGCTGCACCTCACCGCGTTGCACAGCGGCGGCGAGATCGTCAATCGTGGTGAATGTACGTTCCTCGCCCGAGGCGAGCCGGATCAGGTACACGGGACGGGGCCGTTGCTGGGGGTGTTTACAGAATAATACAGGACGGGCGGGACGGGCGGGACGGGCAGGGGTGGCAGGTGGCCCCGGATCGCAGGATGTTTGTCATTGCGAGGAGAGCCCAACGGGCTCGACGAAGCAATCGGGTCGCCTGGATCGGGAGGCCGGCCACCCGATTGCTTCGGCCGCGGCGCGGCCTCGCAATGACACGTCGACCGTTGCCCGTTTCGCCCGTCCCGCCCGTCTTGTCCGACCTGCCCGTCCTGACTACGCTCCCTCCCATGCGACTGAATCCATTCCGGGCGCTTCGGCCCGATCCGCATCATGTAAGCGAAGTGGCGGCTGTGCCATACGACGTGGTGGACCGCGAGGAGGCGGTGCGGCTGGCGGAGGGAAAGCCAAGGAGTTTTCTCCATGTCGGCCGCTCCGACATCGATCTCCCGCCCGAGACTGACCCGCACGACGACCGGGTGTACGCCGGCGCGCGCGCCGCGCTCGACCGCTTCGTGGCTGACGGCACGCTGGTGCGGGAGGAAGAGCCGTCGCTCTATCTCTATCGCCTGGTCCGGAATGGCCGGCCCCAGACGGGGCTGGTGGGTTGCGTCCACGTGGACGACTACGAGCACGACGTCATCCGCAAGCACGAGAAGACCCGGAAGGACAAGGAAGACGACCGCAC
>DAIMFY010000234.1:0-4038 GCA_036724295.1 Gemmatimonadales bacterium
ACGCTTCGCCCACCAGGATATCGCCGGCTCCCGCCTGGGCGCAGAGCCGGGACGCAATGTTCACTGCATCGCCCAGCACGGTGTATTCCAGCCGCTTCGGGCTCCCGATGTTGCCGGCAAACACGTCCCCATGGTTGATGCCGACGCCGATGCCCACTTCCGGCCGGCCCCGAGCGCGCCAGCGCTCGTTGAGCGACGCCACGGCCTCCTGCATGTCCACCGCCGCGGCCAGCGCACGGTCGGGATCATCGTCGTGCCGGGCCGGCGCGCCCCACAGCGCCATGATGGCGTCGCCGATGAACTTGTCGAGCGTCCCGCCGTGCTCGAAGATGATGTCCACCATCTCCGAGAAATAGTCGCTCAGGAGCTGCGCCACCTCTTCCGGTGGCATGGTTTCGGAGAGCGTCGTGAAGCCGCGGATGTCACTGAACAGGACCGTGATCAGGCGTCGCTCGCCTCCTGGCTCCAGCGAGCCCTCGGAGCCGACGATTTCGGCGGCGACATTCGGCGCGAAGTAGCGCTCGAAGTTGGAGCGCACCAGCGCCTCGCGCCGGAGCTTTTCGGCCGACCGGCTGCTCGCGATCGCGAGCGCCGCGATGCCGCTGAAGGCCACGAGGAACTGCAGGTCTTCATCCGAAAAGAGATTCGTGGCGGTGACATTATCCACGTAGAGTACGCCCAGGAATTCGTCGGCCGAGGCCATCAGGGGAGAGCAGATGGCGCTCCGCACCTGCTGGGCCGCGATGGACTGCCCCTGGAACCGCACGTCCGACGCGGCATCCTGGGTGAGGACCGCCACGCGCTCCTCCCGCACCTTGGCGGCGATCGAACGAGGCACTGCCTGCGAGGAGTTTTCCCCCAGCCGGTTGCGCGAGATCCGTGGGGTCAGCTCGCTGTTGCCGTCCGCGAGCAGGACGGCCACCCGGTCCACCTTCATGATCTCGAAGGTGATTTCGGCGATCCGCTCGAGCAGCCGGTCGATGTCAAACTCGCTTGCCAGTTTCTGTGAGACTTCCAGCAGCAGGCTGAGCTTCCGGGCCAGCCGCTCCTCGCGTCCGGTCTGGGCCAGCCGGAGCTGGCTGGTGCCAGCATTCTCGGCGACGTCAATGATGCCGGGTGCCACCGCCAGTTCGCGCACGATCGTGGCGTCGCGGACGGGGGCGGCTGGTGTCGGGCGGACCGGTGGGACGCCGTCATTGACGGCCTCGAGCCGGAACGCGACCCGGCCGAAGGTGACGGTGTCGCCCGGCTTGAGCAGGCCGATGGCGACCCGTTCATCGTTGATACTGGTGCCGTTGGAGCTGTCGAGATCGCGAAGCTGAACGCCGTCCGGGCCGGCCGTCAGTTCAGCGTGCCGCCGGCTGATGGTGGGGTCGTATACCGGCACGTCGCTCGCCGCGCTTCGGCCCAGCACCAGCGCCCGGCCTTGCGGGAGGTCGAACGTGCGGGTGCCCTGCTGGGCGGTGAGACGATACGCGGGCATTGGTCCCGAATATACGGGGGGGCGGGTCAGGACGCGCTGGCGAGCGCCAGCGCGGTTAGGACGGCGCGCGCCTTCGCTTCCGTTTCCCGGAACTCCGCCTCCGGGACGGAATCGGCGACGATACCGGCGCCGGCCTGTACCCACGCGGTCCCATGCTGGATCACGGCCGTCCGAATGGCAATGGCGGTATCGAGGGTGTCCCCGCCCCAGCCCACGTAGCCCACGGCGCCGGCGTAGGGCCCGCGGCGCACTGGCTCCAGTTGGTCGATGATCTGCATCGCGCGGATCTTGGGCGCGCCAGAGACGGTCCCGGCGGGAAAGCAGGCGGCCAGCGCCTGCAGCGCGTCGGCGTCCTCTCGCAGGGTGCCCCGCACTTCGCTCACCAGGTGCATGACGTGCGAATACCGCTCAACTGCCATCAGTGATCGTACTTCCACGCTGCCGTAACGGCTGACGCGTCCCACGTCGTTGCGGCCCAGGTCCACCAGCATCATGTGCTCGGCGCGCTCCTTCGGATCCGCCAGCAGCTCGGCCTCCAGCGCGGCATCCTCGTCAGCAGTTGCGCCACGACGCCGAGTGCCCGCGATCGGACGCACGGTGAGCTCGCCGTCCTCCACTCGCACCAGCACCTCGGGTGAGCTCCCCACCAGCGACAGCGAGCCGAGTCGCAGGAAGAAGAGATACGGCGCGGGATTGAGGGCGCGCAGGTAGCGATAGGCCAGGAAGGGGTCGGGTGCGGGCACATCGATGCGCCGCGACAGCACCGCCTGGAAAATGTCGCCGGCGCCGATGTGCTCGTGGATCCGCCCCACGTCCGCCAGGAACTCCTCACGCGGATAGGGAGAGGACGCAGTGGTCGCCTGCGTGGCTGCGCCCGGGTCGAGCAGTGGCAGGGAGACCGGCTGGCGGAGGCGGCCAATCCACGCGTCGATGCGCGCGGTCGCGTCGTCGTAAAGCGTGCGCAGCGCAGCGCCCTCCGCGCCGGCCGCCACCCGCACGCTGGCAATGACGATCGCGGTATGAAACGCGTTGTCCAGGGCGAGCACCATTCCGGCCACCATCATCACGGCGTCAGGCAGGTTGCGGTCATCTGGCGGTGGGATGCCAAGTCGTTCCAGGGAACGCACCACATCGTACCCGAGAAAGCCCACGGCGCCGCCGGTGAAGCGAGGCAGGCCCGCTACTGCCACTGGCCGCTCACGCCTCGTGATGTCGGCCAGGTGTGACAGTGGGTCGGCGTCCGGCAGGGAGTGCCAGCCCTCGTCCGGTGTCCAGGCCCGGACGCTGGTGCCGTGGTACTCATAGACAGCCGACGGTTCGGTTGCCATGAAGGTGTAGCGGGCCCAGCGTTCGCCGCCTTCGAGCGATTCAAGCAGGAAGCCGTAGTCGCCGCGATGCAGCTTGCTGAATGCGGTGACCGCCGTGTCGGCGTCGAGCACCACTTCCCTCGCAACCGGCACCATGCCGCCCGCGTGCGCACTGGCAACAAACTCGTCGAGCGTGGTGCGGATCATCGAGGTGCAGCCACGACGAACGTACCGGCACGATGCACGATGGTGCGAAGCCGATCGGTGGCAGGACGTACCGAGGGAAGGAACGTCGCCGCGTCGCCCTCCAGGCGTGCGATGGCCAGCACCCGCTCCACTTCGATGTCGCTACCATACCGGGCGCGCGCACCCGCCGGCGCGAAGAAGTGCACCGGATAGGAAAACGTGACGCTGGCCGAGCTGAAGGGCGCGCTGGTGCGGAGCGTGAGGCCAAAGGCGCCGGGCCGGGGCGTGACCCGGATCTCCACCTGCTGTCCCGCCGCCGCCTCGAAGGCAGCGGAGTCAAACGCGATCTCGGCGAAGACCACGTTGTCAGGCGGCGCATGGCGCAGCACGATGGTCCGGGGGAGGCCCGCCGGGGTCATGACCGTCGTGTCAGGTGGCGGGGCGCCGGTGCTCTCCAGCTGGTAGATGCCGGCAAGCGGCAGGGTGCCGAGGGTCGAGCCGGTGGTATCCATGACCGGCCCGCTGGTCGTGATGGGCGGCGGACCGCCGCAGGCCGCGAGTGTGGCCAGCAGGGCAATCGCGGCGGACCCGCTTGCTCGCGCCGTGGCTCTCCGGAATATTCCGCTCAATGCATCCTCGTATCGCGTGTTCGCTGAGACTCGGTGCGGCCGCCCTGGCGCTCCTCCTGCCGGCGCGGCTGGCGGCGCAGGCGTGGAACAGCCCGGCGGCACTCGCGCTCGCGCGCCAGGGCGCCATGCGGCGCGCTGAAACCGCGGCGGATTCGTCGCTGCGGTCCTATCGCTCGCAGGCCCACGGCTTCGTCTTCTTCCTGGCGCAGGTGGGCGAGGAAGGGATGCGCGAGCCGCCCCGGCTGGTCAAGGCGGATGAATTGCAGGTGGAAGTGTATTGGCACGCCCCGAACCTCAGCAAGCAGGTGATCCAGGGCTGGCGCGACGGTCGCTTCCTTCCCACCGATATCGATTACCACCGCGATCACCTGGGCATCGTCACCAACAATTTCGGCGACCTGATCCGGATCGGCGAGGGCGATGAAGTGCGCGA
>DAIMFY010000235.1:0-4029 GCA_036724295.1 Gemmatimonadales bacterium
ATCGTCGAGGACGAGCCCGCCCTTCGCGATCACTACAAGCGCTTCTTTTCCTCACGGTACGACCTCACGTTCGCCTCCTCGGGCGCCGAAGCACTGGAACGCCTCGCGGAAGCAACACCGGATGTCGCCGTGCTGGACATGCGTTTGCCCGACACCGATGGTGTGGCCCTGCTCCGGGAAATCCATGAAACCCAGCCCGAACTGCCCGTCATCATCGCCACCGCGTTCCTCAGTATCGAGCCCCAGTTGCAGCTCCTCGACGTGCCCTACACCGATTATATCGTGAAGCCTTTCCGCCTGGACGAGCTCGGCGCCCGCATTGATGCGGCCATCTGACGGCTCACTGCTCACCGCCATAGACATTGAACGCGCGTTTGGCGCCCGCCGTGCCTTGGCGGGCGTTTCGCTTGTGGTGCAGCCGGGCGAGGCGATCCTGCTTGCCGGGCCCAACGGCGCGGGCAAGACCACGCTGCTCCGTTGCCTCGCCGGGTTGGCCCGGCCCTCGCGGGGCACGGTAAGCGTGCTCGGCCGCGCCGTTCGCGTGGGAGACGCCGTCTCGCGCCGGCAGATCGGCATGGTGGCACACGAGACCTGGCTGCATGACGACCTCACCCTGCTGGAAAACTTTTCCTTTGCGGCCCGGCTTTACGACTTGCCCGAGCCAAGGCGCGTGGCGCTGGCCGCACTCGAGGGATCCGGACTCCTGGCTCGTGCCGGTGAGCTGCCGTCCTCACTGAGCCGAGGCATGCAGCAGCGCGCCGCCATCGCCAGGGCACTGCTGCACCAGCCTGACATCCTGCTGCTGGACGAGCCTTTCACCGGGCTCGATGCGGTCGCCGCTGCCGGGCTCCGCGCCACGATCGCAGGCGTACTGGCCACGGGTGGTGCGGCGATCATCGTCTCCCACCAGCCGGACGAGATCTGGGAGGTGGCGACACGCGTGGTGGTGCTCCGCGCTGGACGGGTAGCGCTCGATACGCCCAAATCGGGCAGCGCCGCCGGTCTCGCGGGCCAGCTCTCGGAGCTGAGCCTTGGCTAGCGCGCTTCGCGCTGCCCTGACGCTCGCCGCGCGCGACATCCGCGCCGAGCTCCGGAGCCGCACGGCGCTCACCTCTGCGCTGGTGTTCGCGGCGCTGGTGCTCGTAGTGTTCAACTTCGCGCGCGACCCCACCCGGCTGGGTGTGGCCGACCTCGCGCCCAGCGCCCTGTGGATCACGTTCGCGTTCGGGGCCATGACCACGCTCAATCGCGCGTTCGCCATCGAGAAGGAGCATGGTGCGCTCGACCTGCTGCGCCTGGCGCCAATGCCGCGGGAAGCGATCTACGGCGGGAAGCTGCTCGCCAACCTCGCCTTCGTGTTCGTGGTGGAGGCGGTGGCGCTGCCGCTCTTCGTGCTCTTCTTCAACCGGCCGGTCTGGCACATCCTTGGCCCGCTGGTGCTGGTCACGGCGCTTGCGACGATCGGGTTTGTGGCCGTGGGCACGCTGCTGAGCGCCATGGCGGTGCGAACCCGCTTCGCCGAGCTCATGCTGCCGCTGCTGCTGCTCCCGTTCATGTTGCCGCCGCTGATCGGTGCGGTGCAGGTGACGGCCCGGCTCTTTGCCGATCGTCCGTTGAGCGAGGTGTCGGGGTGGCTTAGGTTACTCGCGGTCTATGACGTGGTGTTCGTGACGATTTCCGTGCTCATCTTCCCAGCCGTGGCGGACGAATGATCGACGATCGAGCTCGAGGGCTTGCCATTGCCCGCCGCGGCCAGCGGATCGCCGGGCTCGGCCTCGTCCTGCTCGCCGGCGTCTTCATACTGGCGCTGCGATTCACGCCAATGGAAGCGAGCCAGGGCCTGGCGCAGAAGATCTTCTATCTCCATGTGCCGGCGGCATGGACGTCGCTCCTGGTGTTCTCGATCGTCGGTATCACGAGCGCACTCTATCTCTGGTTGCGCGATGAGCGGCTAGACCTCTTCGCCTCTTCCTCCGCCGAGGTGGGCGTCGTGTTCAGTATCATCATGCTGACCACCGGCCCGCTCTGGGCAAAGCCGATCTGGGGTACATGGTGGCAGTGGGATGCCCGTCTCACGCTCACGCTGTTCCTGTTCTTCCTCTTCGTGGGCTACCTGTCGCTGCGCGCCGCGCTGCCTGACCCCGGCGAGCGAGCCCGTTTCAGCGCGGTGGTGGCCATCCTTGGCTTCCTGCTGGTGCCGTTCGTGCACTTGAGCGTCTATCTCTTCCGCACCATTCATCCGATGCCGGTGGTGCTCAAGCCGAGCGCACCATCGTTGCCGGATTCGATGCTTCGGACCCTGCTCATCGCATTCGCGGTGGACCTGGTGCTGTATATCGGCTTCGTGACCACGCGATACGGGCTGGGCCTCATCGCTCACGCCCGCGCCGCGGAACTGGAGGGCCGCCCCGATGCATGAGACACCCCAGAACGCGGGCTACATGATTGCGGCGTATGTGGTGACGGCGGTGGTGCTGGTGGGGTACTGGCTACGGCTAGCGGGGAAGATCAGGAGAGGGACCAGGGGTTAGGGGTTAGGGATCAGAGGGGTTGTGAGCCGAGCGCCGGTCCTTCCGCCCTGACCCCTGACCCCTGATCCCTGACCCCTTCTCTCACTCCGGCAGCTTATCTCTCCCAATCAACCCGAACTCCCACACCAGCGCTGCCAGGATGCCGCCGATGATCGGGCCGATCCAGTAGGCCAGCTGCGCCGTCCATTGGCTGGAGGCGAGGGCGGGACCGAAGGCCCGGGCCGGATTGACCGACGCGCCCGTCAGCGGTCCGATGGCCAGAATGATGAACAGCAGTGAGAGTCCGACGCCGAACCCGCCCACCTTGGGCGATGTGGGCGCGACCACCGTGCCGTAGACGGCGCTGACCAGGAAGAATGTGCCCAGCCCCTCGAGGAACAGCCCCTGCATGAACGAGATGTTGAGGTTGAGCTGCGGGAGCCCGTACGCCACCACCTTCGCCACCCCGTGGGGATATGACGCCTTGAGCGCCAGCGCGGCCAGCGCGGCGGCGGCGAGCTGGGCGAGCAGGTGCACCCCGGCGACCGGGATCGTGATCCGCCGCCCCGCGAGCAGTCCGATCGTCACCGCCGGATTCAGGTGGCCGCCTGAAATGTTCATGGTGGCAGTCACGCCGATGGAGAGCGCCAGCGCATGCGCCAGGGCCACGCCGAGCAGCCCGAAGCCGGCACTGGGGTAGGCGTTGGCGATGACGGCGGCAGAGCCGAAGTAGACCAGCGTGAAGGTACCGAGGAGCTCGGCGACGAAGCGACGAGTGTAACCGGGCATGCAGGAACCTCGTGAATGAGTGGTGACGGGGCGAATCTACGGCTACGCCGCCGGTGGTACAAGCGTGTCAGCGCCCATCCGCCCGGCGGAAGAGCAATGCGGCGTTGATGCCGCCAAAGCCGAACGAGTTGCTCAGGATGTATTCCGGGTCCGCGGCCCGGCCCTCCCCACGGACGTGATCGAGATCGCACGCGGGATCGGCCACGTCGAGATTGAGGGTGGGAGGGAGCCACCGGTCCCGGCTCGAGAGTGCGCAGATCGCGGCCTCGATCGCACCGCTTGCGCCAAGGGCGTGGCCGTAAAAACCCTTGGTGCCACTCACCGGCAGCCGCTGCACGTGGTCGCCGAAGACCTGCCGCACCGAGGACGATTCGGTCGGGTCGTTGAGCGGTGTCGACGAGGCGTGGGCGTTCACGTAGCCCACGTCGGTTGCTGCCACGCGGCCCAGTGCGAGCCGCATGGCGCGCGCCGCCTGCCGTCCGTCCGGCCGTGGTGCGGTCATGTGATGCGCATCATTAGTGAGCCCGTAGCCACAGAGCTCGACGTAGATCGGCGCGCCCCGGGCCAGCGCCCGGCTCCGTTCCTCCAGCACCAGCACGGCGGCGCCTTCACCCATGACGAAGCCGTCGCGCGCCACATCGAAGGGCCGGCTGGCGTGCGCTGGATCATCATTGCGCGTGGACATGGCACGGATGATCGCGAAGGCGCCGAAGCAGAGCGGCGCCAGCGG
>DAIMFY010000236.1:0-4026 GCA_036724295.1 Gemmatimonadales bacterium
ACCCTCACCGGCTCACTGCTCGACTCATGCACCGGCCCCAGCTCGCCGAACACCCCAAAGCCCCAGCACCAGGTCGCTGCATCGCGATCCAGCCCGCAGAAGGTGGCACCCTGGCCCCCCAGAAACGCCCACATCGGGTGCCCCGCCATTTCCCTCGGCGTGTCATAGCGGACATTGAGCCCCGCGGGGGTAATCCCCATCTCGCCGTAGGCATTGATGCCCCAGCACCAGACAGCGCCGGCCGAGGTGCGCCCGCAGGCAGCCCAGGTGCCGGTCATCAATTCCGTGAACGCGGGCCCACCGTCGATCGCCACCGGTATGGTCGACTGGCTCACCCCACCCTCACCTGGCGGCAGGATGTCCCGGCCCCAGCACCAGGGCCTTCCCTGGGTGTCGAGCGCGCAGGTATGCTCGCCCCCTACCGCGATGGCCCGAAATCGGTGATCGCCACTGACCGGCGCCGGCTGCGATTGCGCCTCCCCTGCCATGCCGAGCCCGAGTTCACCCGCGTCGTTGGAGCCCCAGCAATACGCCGTGCCGTCCGCAGTAAGCCCGCAGAGGTGGGCACTCGCACCCAGGGCCAGCACCCGAAAATCCGGCCCGCCGAGAGCGACCGGCGTCCAGCTGCAGGGTGTCCCGTTGCAATCGTCCGTGGCGTTGGCTCCCAGCTGGCCGCTGCCGTTTGTGCCCCAGCAGTAAATCTGGCCCTCCGCACTGAAGCCGCAGGTGTTGCCGGCACCGGCCACCAGTGCGGTGAACCGCTGGTTGGTCTCGACCGGCCGAGGGCCTGGCACGCAGCGCCAGCCGTGCACCGGTTCGCCACAATCCTGGTTTTCGGAAATGGGAATCCCCGCCTGGCCACTGCCATTCTGTCCCCAGCACCACGGCACGCCATCATCCGCGAGCGCACAGGTGTGCAAGCCGCCCGCCGCCACGCTCGTGAACGTCACGCCGTGCACCGCAATCGGCGAAGCCGTCCCACTGAACGGTGTCGAATCGATGCCCAGCTGTCCCGCATCGGCTCGGCCCCAGCAGCGGATGCCGCCATCATCGAGGAGGCGGCAGGCGTGGTGCCCACCCACGGCGAGCGTGAACGGGGTTGGCTCAGGAATCTCAGACGGACCAGTGCTGTCGCCGCATGCGGAAGCAAGAATTGGCAAGGCGAGTGCGGAGAGTACGACAAGGAGTGGAGTGCGGTCCACACGATCCTCGACGACGGAGTGTCCGATGGGGACGCTCCATCGAGCCGCGTATCACACAGCGTTCCCCTCGCTGGGGAAGCGCACCTCGATCGTCATCCCGTCACGCGCGATCGTCGTGTCGGGAAAGACCGCCTGCGCCTCCGCCAGCAGCTCCGGGGCTTCGCGACTGTAGCGGGGGCTGATGTGGGTCAGCACCAGCTGTCGCACCCCGGCTGCCCTCGCAATCTCGGCCGCTTCACGCGCCGTGGAATGCCCCGTCTCGACAGCCCGCGCGCCCTCCTCGCTGGAAAAGGTCGCCTCGTGGACCAGCAGGTCGGCGCCATGCGAGACCGCTCGCACCCCGTCACATGGCCGCGTGTCGCCGCTGTAGACCACTGTCCGGCCCGGACGCGTGGGGCCGACCAGCTCGGCCGGATGGACGACTCGTCCATCCTCCAGCGTCACCGACTGGCCCTTGTGGATCATGCCCCAGAGCGGTCCTTCAGGGATGCCCATGTCCCGGGCCTTCGCTGGATCAAAGCGCCCCAGCCGCTCATGCTCCACCAGGGCCCAGCCGATGGTATCGGCGCGATGAATGGTTTCGAAGGTGCAGAGATCGTAATCCTTCCGCGAGAGCGTGTCGCCCGGCCGCACCTCGACGATATCCACCGGGAACTTGTTCCGCTCGATACCCATCGAGACGATTCCGCCCAGGATCCGCTCCGCGCCCTTCGGCCCATACAGCGTGACCGGCTCGGTGCGATCCATGAGCCCCATGGTGCGCAGGAGGCCGGTGACGCCCAGCACATGGTCGGCATGGAAATGGGTGAAGAAGATTTCGCGGAAGGAAAAGCTCGCCCCGTAACGCATCATCTGCCGCTGGGTCCCCTCGCCACAGTCGAACAGCAGCGTCTCGCCCTCCCGCTGCAGCGCGATGGCGGAGACGTTGCGCTCGATCGACGGGCACGCGGCGCCGGTGCCGAGGAAGGTGAGGGAGAGGGACATGGGATAGCGTGTCGACGGTCAACGGTCTACGGTCTGCAAATCACGCGTCATTGCGAGGGTGCGCAGCGCCCGAAACAATCGGGTTGCCTGGATCCCGATACCGGCTACTCGATTGCTTCGCCCCTTCCGGGCTCGCAATGACGCGTCGACCGTAGACCGTTGACCGTCGACCAATCGCCGTCTCGCCGTCATCAGAAAATCTTCACCGTGATCGGGATCTTGCCCGGGTTCTGCTTGATCACCTGCATCACCGAGTCGAGTTGCGCGGTCATCTTCGTGAGGTTGTTGTAAAGCGTGCTGTCCTTGGCCAGCTTGCCGAACGTCCCCTTCCCCGCCTGCACGTCGGTGAGGATGGCGTTCAGCTTGTCGCCCGTGGCGGTCAGGTTCTTCGACATGGCCGACAGGTTCTGCACCAGGCTGTCGCTCCCCGCGAGTGCCCGCTGCAACCCCGGATTGGCCAGCGTGGAATCCAGGCGAGCACCGAGCTGGCGGAACTGCGTCATGGTCCGCGTCAGCTCCGCCGACGGCCCCTTGTCCGGGTTGCCATAGAGAGCCATCGTCTGCTGCGCCGCATCGAGTGTCTTCTGGAGACTCGCCATCGTCGCGCGGATCTGCCTTGTCATCTCGGGATCCACCAGCGCCTGCACCCCTGCCATGACGCTGTCGGCCCGCGCGGCGAGCTTGCTGGCGATATCGGTGAAGCCCGCCTCACTGGAACCCAGGATGGTGTCGCCCTTGGCGAGCGGCGTGCTGGCGGTGCCGGGCGTCAGGTCCACCGCCGCGTCACCGGCCGCAAGGCTCAGCGTGATGATCTTGGCGCTCGCATCCTTCTTCATCGAAACCTTGGGATCCACCGCCACGTTGACGATCACCTTGCCGGGCCGCATGAACTCGATACCCTGCACCTTGCCCAGCTCGTACCCCGAAATCTTGACCGCCGACGCTTCCTTCAGGTTGCCGATGTTGGCGAACTGGATATGGATCAGGTCGCCCGCGTTGAACGACTTGCCCCGGAGCCACATGGTGCCCGCCACGAAGATGACGACCGCCAGCAGCACGATGGTCCCGACGGTGACTTCACGCTTGTAGTGGAGATCCATTCATTCCGCCCGCTCGGCAAAGGTCGAGGCCTGGAAATCCCGCTCCAGAAATTCGCGAACCTTGGGGTCCTTCGAGGCCAGGAACTCATCCTGGTTCCCTTCCATGACGATGCGGCCATTGCTCAGCAGCGCCAGCCGGTCGGCCACCCGGAACGCCCCGCGAACGTCATGTGTCACCATCACGCTGGTGACCCCCAGCTCCTGGTCGAGCCGCCTGACCAGCCCGTCAATGATGTCGGAGTTGACCGGGTCGAGTCCCGACGTCGGCTCGTCGTACAGCAGGTACTTGGGCTCGCCCACGATGGCGCGCGCGATCCCGACCCGCTTCCGCATGCCGCCCGACAGTTCGGCCGGAAACTTCTCCATCACGTCCGGCGGCAGGTTCACCAGTTCGATGCACCGCGTCACTGCCTTCCTGGCATACTCCTCGTCACCATATTTGGCCGTGTCGGAGATGCCGAGCCGCACGTTCTCGAAGACGTTGTCGGAATCAAAGAGCGCGCCGTTCTGGAAGACATAGCCGATCCGGTAGCGCAGCTGGCGCAGCTGCTCCCGGCGCAGCTTCGGCACTTCCAGCCCGTCCACGATCACCTGGCCGCGATCCGGCTTGATCAGCCCGATGATGTGCTTGAGCAGGACGCTCTTGCCGGTGCCTGATGGGCCCAGCAGGGCCACCGTCTCGCCATCACCCACGGTGAAGTTGACGCCGTCCAGGACGATCAGGTCGCCGAAGCGCTTGT
>DAIMFY010000237.1:0-3998 GCA_036724295.1 Gemmatimonadales bacterium
CTGGCCCAGGTGGCCCAGCGCGCCGGCTTCTACGATCAGAGCCATTTCACCAATCTCTTTCGCCGCACCTACGGGATCACACCTGCGCGGTATCGCCGCGCGATCGCAACCGGCTGACCTGCTGATACCGTCACGCTGCCTTCCATGAACGGATGGGGGCGGCAGTGATAGGCGTGGGTGCCGGCCGTGGGCACAAGCGCAAAGCTCTGTCCGGGCGTGAGCGTCGGTGAGTCCCACGTGTCGCCCGTGGTGGTGTGTCCCGGGGTCCCTTCCACCTCCTCGCAGTTCACCCAGATCACCGTCGTCCCTTCTGTCACCGTGAGTTCCGCCGGATGAAAGGCGAAGTCCCGGATCGTCACGAATGCGGAGTCGGGGCCAGCTGGCTGTGCCGCCCGCTCGCAGGTGACACCGGCTACATCGGTCGACGGCTCGTGCGCGGAGAAGCACGCCACGGCGACCGCCGACGCCAGGAGCACCGCCAGCACCCGCCCCGTCACGGCGCCCGCTCGACCCGCACCTCGCCGTGCATGAACGGATGCGGCGTGCACGCGTAGGTGACCGGACCCGCCGCGGAGAACGTGTGACGCCACCGGGTGCCCGGCTTGATGAGGCCGGAAGTGAATGACGAATCCGTTGCCGTGACGGTGTGGTCAAGCGGATCGTCGTTGATCCATTCGACCACCGTACCCGGGCGCACCTGCAGGACGGCTGGCGAGAACTTGAGGTCCTTGATGTGGACCTCCACCACGGAATCGGACGCGACCGTCGCGGGGCCGGTGGCATGTCCGCCGCCGAAGTAGCGCGAGAGCGTCACGGGAATGGTGAACTCGAATCCGAAGCGCACGTCACTGCTGCCACGCGACCCCGACTGCATGGTGGTTGTCGCCGTATTCGAGAGGTGCAGCGACAGCGTGTGCGGTGTGTTGGGCAGTGCGAGCTGCAGGCCGGCGCTCCACGCCACCCGTTCCCCCTCGTCCCGTTGCAGCATGGTGACGGCATCGCCCGCAATGGCGATATGCCGGGTGAGCCGCAGGACCAGCCCGCCGCCAAGCGCCGCATCGGCACCGCTGCTGTCCGGGTCGGCCATGATCCGCCCGAGCGCGATCACGCGCGCCGGACCCTCGGTCCGCGCCAGCGACAATTCGGCGCCGGGACCGCGCGCTGCCAGGTTCCAGGACGCGGCCACCGCGGCATCGAGCGGCGCGCCCCGCGCCTGCGCCAGGGGCATCATGCGACCGAAGAATTCCCACTCGTTGGGGTAACGACTGACCAGGGTCGAGTTGGTGCTGTAGCGCACCCCCGCGCTCGCATGCGCAGGCAGCCCGGTAGCGAGCAGGAACGTGGGATACCCCGTAACCTTGCGTTCCGGAGCGGGGCTCCGGCTGAAGCGGTGGGCAAAGTTGAATTCCACGACACCCACCGGGATGGCCCATGGCCCGCTCACGTTGGGGCCTCGCTCGAGCAGCGTCTGCGCCGCCGCGAGTGGCGCGGTGGCCAGCATCAGTGCGAGGCCGATCATCGCGTCAGTACCCGGTCGGAAGCGCACCGTCACCATCATTGTTCGAGGCCGGGTTGGTGCTGGCCGGCGCAGTGGCAGCCGTCGTCGAGGAGGCACTGCTCACCTGCACCGTGCCAGTCATGCCTGGATGGATGGTGCAGTGGTAGGAAAAGGTTCCGTTGGTACTGAAGGTCCGTGCGATGCTGGTGTTGGTGTTGGCGCCGGGAATATCGTCCGGTGCTCCTGTCACGGCGTCGAAGGTCACGTTGTGGCCCAGCGACTGAAACACCCAGGTCACCCTCCCGCCGGTGGCAACGTGGACAGTGGCCGGCGAAAACTGCTGCCCGGTGGTGGCGGTCACGGAGGCGCTGGACGGTGGCGGCGTGTTGTTCTCCGGGGCACTTGAGTCGGAGCAGGACGCGAGGCAGGCGAATGATGCGACAGCAGTGATAAGGGCAAGGCGTGGCACGAGAGTCTCTCCTCGGCCCCGCCCAACGCGGGCGGTGACCGGCCAGGGTGAGTGCTCACGATATGGCGGCGGCCACATCCCGTCTTGGAAGCTCTGCACCCTTTGGACAGGCGTGACATCGCACGCTAGGTTCCAGCATCCATGACCATCCTCCTCATGAGCCTGCTGGTCGGGCTGGGCGCGTTCGCGGCAGGATTGCTGGGCGCGCTGACTGGCCTGGGTGGCGGCATCGTGATCGTCCCCCTGCTCACCATCGCCTTCGGCGTCGACCTTCGCTACGCCATCGGTGCCTCGCTGGTCTCGGTCATCGCGACCTCGTCCGGCGCGGCCGCGGCCTACGTGAAGGAGGGCTACACCAACATCAGGGTGGGCATGCTGCTGGAAGTGGCGACCACCATCGGCGCGCTCGCCGGCGCCTACCTGGCTGGCTGGATCTCACCCAACGCCATCGCAGTGATCTTCGCCGTGGTGCTGCTCTTCACCGCGGTGCAATCGTTCCGGCCGCACGCAGAGCACCTGAGCGATGCATCCGATCCCCTGGCCCAGCGGCTTCGGCTCGCCTCGGACTACCCCACGCCGGCGGGACGCCAGCCCTACGAAGTACGCAACGTGCCCACTGGCTTCGGCCTCATGTTCCTGGCCGGGATCCTCTCTGCGCTGCTGGGCATCGGCTCGGGCGTGGTGAAGGTGCTGGCCATGGACCGCGCGATGCACCTGCCATTCAAGGTTTCCACCACGACAAGCAACTTCATGATCGGCGTGACGGCGGCCGCGAGCGCCGGCGTCTACCTGAGCCGGGGGTATATCGATCCCATCCTCGCGCTGCCGGTAATGATCGGCGTCCTCCTTGGCGCGCTGGTGGGTGCGCGTGTGCTCAGCCGGGCGCCGACGCGTGCCCTGCGCCTGCTCTTCACGGCGGTCGTTGTCGTGCTGGCCGCCGAGATGCTCTACAAGGGCATCACGGGCAGCGTGTAATGGAGAGGCAACGCTGGAGCGACGACCGGGTGGAGCAGATAGTCGGGAACCTGCTGCGGATTGGCGTGCTGGTGGCGGCAGCGGTGGCGGTGGCAGGCGGTGTCGCCGTGCTGATGCAGCATGGCGCCCGGGTTGCCAACTACGGAACCTTCGCCGGCGAGACGGCGGAGTTCACCAGCATCGGCGGGATCGTGCGTGGCGTGCTTGCACTCGACAGCCGGGCAGTGGTGCAGCTGGGGCTGGTGCTGCTCATCGCGACGCCCATCGCACGGGTGATTTTCTCACTGGTCGCATTCCTGCTGCAGCGCGACCGGCTCTACGTGGTGATTACCGGTATCGTGCTGGCAGTGCTGGTGTTCAGCCTGGTGTTTGGGGGAGGATGAACGGTCGACGGTCAACGGTCGACAGTCGATAGCCGCGCTTGCTGACCGTTGACTGTTGACCGTCGACCTCTCAACCACGAAGGAGCTCCCATGCGATTCCCCTCCATTGCCGCCCTGGCCGAACGTGCCGCCCAGGTCAGCCGCCGGTTTCCGCTCACGCTGCTGCTCGGTGCGACGGCGGCCGCGTTCGCCGTCTCGGCGGTCGATGGCTCCGGCCACGACCTCGAATGGCGTGTTGCCATGGTGGCGCTGCTGGGCCTGCCGCTCTCGGTAGGTTTCGCGCTGCGGGCCCGCTACCTCGGCTGGAGCACGGCGCGCCAGGCGTCCTGGCAGGCGGCGGGCCTGCTGCTGCTCGTGCTCTTCTTCATCAGCTGGCCCGGCCCGCGCCGCGACCAGGACATGGTCCGCTTCCTCCAGCTTGCCGCCATCCTGCATCTCGTCGCCGCGGTGCTGCCGTTCATCCGCGGCCGCGAGACGACCGCCTTCTGGCAGTACAATCGCCGGCTCCTCGAGAGCTTCCTGCGCGCGGCGGTGTTCGCGGCCGTGCTCTTCGGCGGGCTCGCCGTGGCACTGCTGGCGCTCGACAAGCTCTTCGGCATTCCCATGCCCGACGATGCATACCCCAGGCTCTGGTTCATCATGGCGTTTCTGGTGCATCCGTGGATCTTCCTCG
>DAIMFY010000238.1:0-3997 GCA_036724295.1 Gemmatimonadales bacterium
GCGACGGGTTCTGGAAACGGATGGATGGGTCCTGGAATCGCCGCTTGCCACCCTGCACCTGGGCGGCGGAACGCCGAGCCGGCTGGCGCCGGCTGAAATGGTGCGTCTGCTGGAGGGGATTCGCGAGAGTGTCCAGTTTGCTCCGGACGCCGAGATCGCGCTCGAGGCCAACCCGGATGACGTGTCGGATGAGGCCGTGGCGTGCTGGCGCGCCGCGGGCGTCAATCGCGTGTCATTGGGCGTGCAGAGCTTCGACGCAGCGGTGCTGCAATGGATGCATCGGACCCACGATGCGGCGCAGGCAGGAACCGCGGTCGACACGGTGCGCCGGTCTGGCATCAACAATGTCTCGCTCGACCTCATCTTTGCCTTGCCTGATTCCCTCGAGCGAGACTGGGCCCGCGATCTCGACATGGCCCTCGCGCTGGAGCCGGCCCACTTGTCGCTCTACGGACTGACGGTGGAACCGGGAACGCCGCTCGGTCGCTGGACGGCGCACGGCGAGTGCCGCACCACCGACGACGACACCTACGCCGCTGAATATCTCCTGGCGGCAGAGCGGTTCAGCGCTGGTGGGTGGGATCACTATGAAGTGTCCAACGCGGCGCGGCCAGGCTTCCGCTCCCGCCATAACCAGGCTTACTGGCAGCGGCATAGCTATCTCGGCCTGGGGCCGTCGGCGCATTCTGCGCACGGCCGGATGCGCCGCTGGAACATCCGTCATTGGGCGGCGTGGCAGTACGCCATCGCGGGAGGAGCCCCCACGGTGGAAGCCTCCGAAACGCTGAGTGACGCCCAGGAGCTGCTCGAGCGCCGTTATCTCGGGCTCCGCACGTCCCGGGGTGTGGAGGCAGAGCTGATCCCTGTTGAAGCCAGGAAGCGCTGGGGGGATGCAGGATGGGCCAGGGAGCATGATCATCGTGTGACGCTCACTTCGGAGGGCTGGCTCCGTCTTGATGCCCTGATCGCGTCCATGTAGCTCGCGCGGCCAGGCCCGCGGCCAGGCCTGCGGCCATCGCGCGCTGTCCTGCGCTCAGGCAAGTAGGATCATGGTTCGGGTTGGCGCTCACGGACTTACCCTCCGGCGCGACAGCTCGCCCGCTTCGCTGCGCCGCCGCCCCAAGCCCCAAGCCCCAACGCTTCACCCAACCCCTTGCAGATTGTAGATTTGCGCCATGCCCGCTAGTGAGAGCCTGTCGGAACGCGAACTCCGAGTGCTGGAGGCCGTGGTCAACTCGTATATCGAGACTGCCGAACCGGCAGGGAGCCAGACCATTGCCCGCCGCTATGGCCTTGGGGTGTCGCCAGCGACAATCCGCAACATCATGAGTGACCTCGAAGAACGGGGCTTCCTGTACCATCCGCATACCTCGGCTGGACGAATCCCCACCGATCGGGCGTACCGGGCCTACGTGGACGTGGTGATGCACCGGGCTCCTCCTACCAGCGCGGCGCAGCGGACTCTGGCCACCGAATTGCATGGCCGGGGCGATGCGCTGGAAGAGCTGCTGCACCGGGCGGCACAGGTGCTGGGCGTGCTCACGCAGGAACTGGGTGTCGCGGTGGCCCCGGCACTCGAGGAAGTGGTGCTGGAGCGTATCGAGCTGGTGCCGGTATCCTCCGAGCGCCTCCTGATGGTGTTCAACCTCCGCAGCGGCGTGGTGCGCACCATCTTCGTGCGGGTACCGTCGTCGGTGGCTGCGCCCGCGCTGCAATCGGTGGCGCGGGTGCTCAACGAACGCCTGGGTGGTCTCACCTTGCGCGAGTTGCGGCGCACCCTGGCCGAGCGGCTGAGGGACGCGGCGGCGCCAGCCGGCGGGCAGGAACTGCTGGACATCTTCATTGCCGAGGGCGAAGAGCTTTTTGCGCTCGATCCGGCCCCGGCGCTGCTCGGCAGTGCGCAACCGCTGGCCGATCAGCCCGAGTTCGCCTCCAACGAGCGGATGCGCGACTTGCTTGACCTGACCGAGCGCCGGGATCTGCTGCGGCGTGCGCTCGACCTGCGGCGCCGTGAGGGTCTGTCCATCACGATCGGTGGCGAGAATACCGATGCCCGGCTCAGCGGGTTCACCCTCGTGACCTCGGCGTACCGCGTGGGTGAACTCTCCGGGGTGATCGGCGTGATCGGACCCACGCGCATGCCTTACGACAAGATCATCGGCCTGGTGGAGCACACCGGCCGACTGGTGGAAGGATTGCTGGAGTGAGTGACTACTACCGCCTCCTTGGCGTCGAACGTGGCGCCAGTGAGGATGAGATCAAGAAGGCGTACCGTCGCCTGGCCATGCAGTATCATCCGGACCGGAATCCCGAGCCGGACGCGGAGGCGCGCTTCAAGGAGTTTACGGAAGCGTACGAGGTACTGCGCGATTCGCAGAAGCGCGCCATGTACGATCGCTACGGCAAGGCCGGCGTCGGGGGTGCCGGTGCACAGGGATTCCACCAGGTAGACCTGGCCGAGGCGCTCGAAATCTTCATGCGCGACTTCGGCGGGTTCGAGTCGTTCTTCGGTGGTCGGGGCCGGCAGGAGCGCGATTCCCGGCGCGGCCAGGACGTCAAGATATCCGTCAAGCTCACGCTGGACGACGTTGCGCATGGGGTGAAGAAGAAGGTCAAGCTGAAGACCATGGAGGCGTGCCAGGCGTGCGAAGGCAGTGGCGCCAGGCGCGGCACCCGGCCGGTCACCTGCGATGCCTGCGGCGGCTCGGGCCAGGTGCAGCGGGCCACGCGCAGCGTCTTCGGGCAGTTCATCTCGGTGGCGCCATGTCCCACCTGTTCGGGTGAGGGCACCATAATCAAGGAGCCATGCGAGATCTGCCGGGGAGAAGGCCGCCTGCGGACCGAGCGAACGGTACAGGTGGATATCCCGCCCGGCGTCGCCGGAAATCACTATCTCACCCTGCGTGGCCAGGGCGCTGCCGGGCCGCGCGGTGGGCCCAACGGTGACCTCATCGTCATGCTGGACATCCCGGACGACGAGCGGTTCGAACGCCAGGGCGAGCACCTGATTCACGACCTGCCGCTGTCGTTTTCGCAGGCAGCACTGGGCGGGGTTTTTCCCGTGCCGTCGCCGTGGGGCGATGAAGCGGTCGACGTGCCTGCTGGCACCCAGACCGGCACCATGTTCAAGTTGCGCGGCAAGGGCCTGCCGAAGCTGGGCCAGACGGGCAACGGCGACCTGCACGTGCGGGTTCATCTGTGGACGCCGGAACGGCTGACTCCCGAACAGGAGGAGGTCTTCCGCCAGCTCGCCGCCGTCGAGGGTGAGCCCCCGCGGAAGGGCACCGGCTTCTGGGCTAAAGTCAAGGAAGCGCTCGGCGCATGACGTGGTGCGCCATCCACGTGGTGCCGGACGCGGAACGGCGCGACGTGGTGGGCCAGTGGCTGGTTCGCGCGACCGGTGCCGCGGTCGCCGAGCGCGAGGACGGCTCCCTGGCCGCTGCGGCGCCGTCGAGTGAGCTGGCCGAGCGGATCGTTGCCATGCTGGACCAGGAATTCGGCCTCCAGGCGTCGCTCGCGGATTTGCCCGATGCCGACTGGAGCATTCGCTGGCGCGACGGCATCGAGCCTCGCCGGATCGGGAGGCTGCTCATTGTGCCAACCTGGCGCCGCGACGCGGATCCGGAAGTCGCGGCCCGGGTCGTGATCGATCCGGAAAATGCGTTCGGCAGTGGCGAGCACGGATCCACCCGCGGCGCACTCGCCCTGCTGGAGCGCCACGCGCTGCCGGGCATGCGGGCGCTGGACCTCGGCAGCGGCAGCGGAATTCTTTCCATCGCGGCGGTAATTCTCGGCGCCCGGACTGCCATCGGTGTCGAGTGCGATGGTGATGCCAACATCGTCGCCGAACGCAATGCGGAATCCAACGGAGTTGCAGGCAGGGTGAGCTTTCTCACTGGCGACGCGGCAACGCTCGCGCCAGTCGCAGGCCCGGCGGACCTGGTCCTCTCCAACATTCTCCGGACGGTAAACGTGACCCTGCTCCCGGCCATTCGAC
>DAIMFY010000239.1:0-2435 GCA_036724295.1 Gemmatimonadales bacterium
AGAAGTCGGTGGCCATCTGTCGCAAGTACGACATCCTGCTGGCCTACGACAACGCCTACGCCGATATCACCTTCGACGGGTACCGCGCGCCCAGCATCTTCGAGGTACCGGGGGCACGGGATGTCGCGGTGGAATTCCTCTCGCTCTCCAAGAGCTACGCCATGACCGGATGGCGCGTGGGTTACGCGGTGGGTGCCAAGCCGCTCATTTACGCGCTCAACCGGGTGAAAAGCTACGTGGACACGGGACCGTTCCTCGCCATCCAGAAGGCTGGTTGCGTGGCCCTGGACCGGAGCGAAGAATTTGTGGCGCCGATTCGCGCCGAACTGCAGCGGCGGCGGGATGCTGGCGTTGAAGCGCTCCGGGAGGCCGGCTTCGAGATCCAGAGCCCCAAGGCAGCCATGTACCTCTGGGTGCCGTTACCGGAAGGGGTGCCGTCCCAGGCGTTCGCCACGAAGGCGATGCTCGAGACCGGCACCATCGTGCTGCCAGGTGCGGGGTTTGGCCCGGCGGGAGAGGGCTTCTTCCGGATTGCCCTCACCGTCCCGCCGGAGCGTCTCGCGGAAGGCGTGAGGCGGCTTGGTGCCGTGCTTGCGGGAACGACCTGGGAGGACCTTGCGGCGCGTACCTGAACTGCAGTTCCCGCGGCCTCCACGCGGGTCATGGGTGGTGCTGGCCAGCAGCATCGCCCTGCACCTGGTCCTGCTCGCATTACTGTTGTTCGGTGCTCACGTGCCGCAGATGGTGCCCGCCGGGGAAGAGATCCGTTTGGCCGAGCTTCCACCGCTGGGCCCGCAGGCTCGCGCTGCGATGCCGTCGGCGCGCGAACCGCGAGCGCCAGCGGTTCCATTCACTCCGGTTAAGGCGGTTCCCGCTCCCGTGGCCGCTGCGGATGCTGGCTCAGGCGTGGGCGCGCCAGCCGTTCCGGCGCCACGAGGCGCCACGGGGAAAGCTGAGTATGGGCGGGTGGGGCCGGCCAGGTCCACCGGCAAGATATGGGTGCCGCCGCTGCCGCTTCCACCTCGTGAACTTGCGGCCCGGCTGACCCGCTCCAACTCCGAACTCGCCGACAGCGCGGTGACCGCGATCATCCAGGCTTTTCTCGATTCGATCGCAACCGACCCGGCCGCCCGCGCCGCTCGGCCTCCCGAGTGGACCACGACGCTGGGTGGCGCCAAATTCGGGCTGGACTCGCGATGGATTTATGTTGCCGGCCTCAAGATTCCGGCCGCGCTGCTGGGCCTGCTTCCAATGCCGGCGGGCGGCAACGACCAGCAGGCATTCGACCGGTCCGCAACGCTGTACCGTGACCTGCGCCAGGCAGCGCAGCGCGCGCAGAACGTGGCCGAATTCAAGAAGGCAATCAAGGAAATCCGGGAACGGAAGGAGGCGGAGCGCCAGTTCGAGAAGAACCAGCGTACGCCGCCCCCGGCTGACCTCGTGCCGGAGGAGTCTCCGCAGTGAAATTGCTTGACCTGGAAGAAACCATCGTGATCGTGACCGGATCCACCGGCTCGGCACTCGAACGTGACCGTCCCCTGGCAGTCTGGCTCCGGGACGAAATCGATCGCCGGGCTGATGGGCAGGCGTATCGCCGTGCCGTCGTCACCGATGACGAGAGCTACTTCCGGAGCGACGTCCTGCAGCGGCAGACGACGGTCGCCATCGGCGGGCCCGGGGTGAACGCGGTGACCCAGCACTTCTTCAGCATGCTCGCGACGGTGTATGCGGAGGAAGAACGGGTCTGGGTGCAGGCCAGCTTCGAGGGAGAACAGAAGCGGGCCGGGCTCTGGGGCGTGGATGCGGCGGCCACGTCGGCCGCGGTGGATGCCTTTGTGGTACATGGGCATCTGGATGAGCTGCTGCGGCGGGTGTGGCAGTTCAAGGCCGTGAGCTATCAGCTGTGAGCTCAGCGCTGGGAGCCAAGAGGCTACCATCGCTCGGCCCTCAGCCCCGAGCTCCCTACAAATCCTTGAACAAATCCGACAGCGCCCGGTCCACCAGCTCCGCCGTCTCGCCCTGGATCACCTTCCGCAGTACGTCCGCCGCTTCGTGCGAAAGGCTTTCCGGATGTACCCGGTCGTGCGCGTAGCGCACGATGTTGCCCAGCGGGAGCGTGGCAACGTTGGGTTCGTCATCTTCCTCCGCCTCCACCGCTGCCTCGTAGCCTGAACTGGGCACGCTGGCCGCCCACGGTTCCTCCGGTTCCTCCTCCTCGTCCTCATCCTGCAGGTCGTCGGGCACTTCGACCACGGCAAAGAGCTGGCACTGCAGGCCGGGAGGCGCCTCGCGCGCCAGCAGGACCACCTGGACAGGCTCGTCGAGCAAGCCGAATTCCTCGATCTGGTTCCAGGCCTCCGGCGGGAGCACGCAGCGCGATACCAGGCGCTCGCCGCGGAAGGTGCCCATGCACACCATGCCCTCCGGCGTGCGGT
>DAIMFY010000239.1:2535-3991 GCA_036724295.1 Gemmatimonadales bacterium
ACCAGGCGCTCGCCGCGGAAGGTGCCCATGCACACCATGCCCTCCGGCGTGCGGTCGTCCTCCACCAGCTCCGCATGCAGTTCAACCGGGCCCTGCGTGGCGGCGATGGCCACCGGCGTCGGGCCTTCGTTGGGAATTTCCGTCATGCCGAAGGTTAGTGCGATGCGGCGTCCGGCGCGAGGATGGTGCCGTCGTCCTGAATGATCGCCGCGCTGGCGCCGAAATCGGCGGTGGATAGCGACCTCACCAGCGCAATGGCGCGGCGTTCGGGGTCGGGCCGCGGTCCCTGTCCTCGCTCCTGGTACATGGGCGTCAGGCGTCCGCGAACGAAGTCCCCCGTTCCCGAGAATTCGAGCTGGAGCACGGCGGTGACGCCAAGGGGTCCCGCCAGGCTGAATCCCCGGTAGGTGGCAAAGTTTCCCAGCGAGTAGGCGATCGGCTTGCCGCGATAGAACTCGATCCCGCGCAGCACGTGCGGGCCGTGGCCGATCACGGCGTCAGCACCGGCATCGATGACCGCGTGGGCCCAGAGCCGCAGGTCGCCGCGCGGTTCCCGACCGAGAAACTCCGGGACGGTGTCCACGTGCTGGGCATCAGTGCCCTCGCGGCCGCCGTGGAAGGTAACGAGCAGGACATCAGCCAGGTTGCGCACCGAGTCCACAACTGTCCTGCTGTTGTCGAGCTGGAGCAGATTGTACGAGAAGGGATAGGTGCTGAAGCCGATCAGGCCGATCACGCTCGCGCTGTCACCGCGCTGGACGGTATCGAGCACGATCGAGCCCAGCGGGCCGTAATGGGCGAGCCCCAGCGAATCCAGGGTGGCGACCGTCGAGGTCCGCCCCGCATCGCCCAGGTCACCGCTGTGATTGTTGGCGAGATTGAGGTGCGTGAAGCCCGCATCCTTGAGGCGCGGCGCGAGATACGTGGGCGTGCGAAAGGCGTAGCAGAGCTCTTTCGTCTCGATCCGCTTGCCAACGCGCCGGATGCACTTCTCCGATGTGCCGGTGTCGGCAAGCACTCCCTCGAGGTTGCCAACAACCAGATCACCGGTCAGGGCAGGTGCAGCGGACCGGAGCACGGCTCGGCCGCTGTCGGGCGGCAGGCCGGCGGGCAGCGTGACGGTGCCGAGATTGATGTCACCGGTAAACGAGGTGGAGATGACGTTCGGCCGTACTCGGCGTGCCGAGTCGGCCTTGGCGGAATCTCGTGCTGCGGTGGAGTCAGGGGTGGCCGGCTCCATGCGCGGCGGAGCAGGCCTCGCCTCGGGAATCGGTGCAGCTGGCACGGGGGTCGGAGCGGGGGACGGCGCCATCGGGACGGTGCGTGTGCACGCGGTGCTGAGGAGGGCGGCGATGGCGGTATAGGCCGCGCGCCGAACGCCGAACGCCGAACGCCTTATGACGGCCGACCTGCGGCTCGGAGCCGCGCCAAGGCTAGCTCCTTGCCTACCACTGCT
>DAIMFY010000240.1:0-3965 GCA_036724295.1 Gemmatimonadales bacterium
GGGTGATGCTCAGCGTGGACTGCTGGAAGAAGTCGTGGCGGAAGCCGATGGTCGCACGGGCATCTCCCAGCGCAAACGGCGTGCGCTCGGGCGCGAGGTGGGTCCCGTCCGGCAGCGTGAGCTCGAAGCCGTAGCTGTTCTTTGGCCGGGCGTTGCGCTCGGGCTGCACGAAGCCGATCTGCCGGTGGTACCAGACAAAGAACCCATCAGCAAATCCTGCGTAACTGCCGACAACCTCCCCCTGCAGTGAAAGCCAGAGGCGGGGACTGAGGTCGCGAGTCCAGCCGATGGAAGTTCGCATCAGCTCCGCGTCGAGCAGGTAGCTCGCGCTGCCCCGCTCGTCCCGCTCGATCGCATTTCCATATTCAAATGCGGCCGACCACCGGTTTCGCGAGAGATCGTACGGCAGGTAGGGCTCGTAGCTGAGCCCGCTGCGCGAGGCCGACATCGGATTGAGCGGGCGGCCGGATGGCGGGGACTGGGCAAGCGCGGGCGAGGCGATGGCGCCCAGCAGAATCGCCGATATCAGGAAGGATTTCACGGCGGGAAGATAGCGGATCGCGAATGACGGAGGTTTGCTCAGCGCGTCATTGCGAGGGCGCAACGCGCCCGAAGCAATCGGGTCGCGTGGACATTGCTGTCAGGCCACCCGATTGCTTCGTCGCACGCCTCGAGTGCTCCTCGCAATGACCCCGGGCGCTTGGCGCTCAGTCCCTCAACGCAATTGCCCTACCACGACGTGTCGCTTGTGTGCCCGAAGAATCTCGAAGCGGATGGTGTCATCTGGCGCATAGGTGCGAAGAATGCGAATCAGGTTGGACGGGCCATCGGGGCGGCGTCCGTCGATGCTCAGCACCACATCGCCGCCGCGCAGGTTGAGCGATGACTCACGCGGAATGCTGATGACAAGCACGCCCTCGTCGCTGCCGAAATAGCGGCCCAGGTCGGGATTGAGCGGCGCCAGTTCGATGTTCATGAGCGCGCTGCGCGGATTGGCCAGCCGGTAGGCGTATACGCTCCCGCCCCACTCGTCTGGCAGCGGCGCGGCTTCCGCCATGCGGAGTGACCGCAGCGCGCCATTCAGCGGCCGGTCATTCACCACCATCGGCACCAGGTGCACCGTGCGCCGCACGTCGCCCCGGCGGTACTCGATGGCCACCGTGTCATCGGGCGTCAGCCGGCTCTGCAGCAGCCAGAGTTGCACTGCCGGCGAGGTCAGCGGCTGGCCGTTCACCCGCGTGACGCAGTCACCAGTACGCAGTCCCGCGCGGTCGGCCGGGCTGCCGGGCGTGATGAGCGTGATGGGATAGCCCTGGTCTTCGTTGGACGGCAGGTCGGTGTCAACCGAAATGCCCACCACCGCGCGCTGAATGGCTGGCGTCCACGTACCCCGCACGGTTTGCGCGCCGCGGGTCGGCGTCTGCGCGACGAGCGGAACGGCGATGGCAAGGGAGAGGACGAATGAGAGGCGAGACCACATGATCAGAATCCGACGCTGCTGGCCCGGGTGACGTGGACGTCGACGAGCGCATCCATGAGCCCCACGCGCTGGCGCCACAGATCGAGGCGTTCCTGGTCCTGCACTACCGCTTCCGGTGCCATCTCGGCGGCCTGGAGCCGCTGGTCCACCTGGGCAATCCGATCCTCGAGCACCTGGGCCACGCCGGCAGTGCGGCCGTTGATGACCCGTCCATTGGGATTGTAGGCGTCGAGCACCTGCTCCAGTGTAGCCGACTGGGCCTGCGCCTCATGGATCGCGGCTCTGGTCACGCCGCCGTCGTTGGTGGGTGAGGAAATGAAGTGTGGCCCCACCAACGCGAGGGCGGCGATGGACGCCGCGGTAGCAAGGCCCAGCAGGCCGACCCGGCGCAGCCGACGGATACGAAGCTCCGCCTGCCGCCGGGCTGCGACCGGCGCCCACATGTCGCGCGCGGGGCGTAGCATGGGCAGCGCCTTGAGCCGGGCGCTCCGCTGGTGCAGCCGGTCAAATTCCGCGCTGCACGTGGGGCAGGACGCGACGTGTTCGCGCAGGGCGAGCTGGCCCGGCTCGCTGGCCGGCTCGCGAAGCGCCAGCAGCTGCTCCATGTTGAGGTGCATCATGATGCCGACACCTCCTCGCCCAACCAGCGCCGGAGCCGAGCATGCGCCCGGGCGAGCTGGGACTTGGAGAAGCTCGCGGTCCGGCCCATCATGCCGGCGATTTCTTCGTGCGTGTAGCCCTCGACGTCATGCAGCCAGACCACCGCGCGCGACGTTTCGCTCAGGCTTTCCAGCGCAGTTTCGAGATCCATGCGGAGCAGTGTCTCGTCGCGCCGGGCAGGCGCGGCATATTCATGCAGTTCATCGGTATCGCGGTACTTGTTGCGGCGGAGCTTCATCAAGGCCTTGCTCGATGCAATGGTGCGGACCCAGCCCCAGAGACTTCCGTCGCCGCGATACCGGCCGATGCTGCGGCAGACCTCGAAGAAGGTTTCCTGCACCACGTCCTCGGCATCCTCGGTGGTGCGACAGATGCGGCGAGCGAGGTTGTAGACTGGAACCTCGAAGGCGCGGCAGACCGTCTCGAGTGCCGCGGCGTCGCCGGCCTTGGCTTCGTCCAGGACGGCATCAGCGGCAGAGAAGGAATCCATGACGAGGGCTCGGGTCATAGTGGAAATATAGATGCGGGAGGGGGCGGGATGGTCGCGGGTCGCGGGACGCGGGACCCGAGACCCGAGACCCGCGTCCATCTAGCCCATCCCGCCCATCCCGCCCATCTTGCCTCCATGCCTACCCCCTCCGAAATCGCCATCTGGCACCACCATCTGGCTGACGAGGCCGATGCGGCCTACCTGTACCGCCAGCTCGCCGCCATCGAGCGAGACCCGAAGCGATCCGAGCTTTTCGCCAAGCTGGCATCGGTAGAGGACCGCCATGTGACAATCTGGCGGGAACTTCTGGCAGACAACGGGCATGAAGCGGCCGTTCCAAACCCGTCTTCTGGAGCCAGAATCCGGGCCTGGCTGGCTCGGCGGCTGGGTGGCGGATTTCTCCTTCCTCTCCTGCTGGCCGAGGAGGGGCGCGAGGTCAAGGGCTACCTCCAGCTCTATCAGGAGTCGCCCGAGGGTCCGTCGGGCCCGACAGCGCTGCTCCTGGCCAAGGAGTCCAAGGAGCATGCGGAGACCCTGGCTGGCATGGCCGGACGGGGTGCCGAGCCCTGGCACAAGACAGGGGCTGGCGGGTTTCTGCGGAATGTGGTGTACGGGTTCAACGACGGGCTCACCGCCAACTTCGGCCTGGTCGCCGGAATGCTCGGCGCGCAGGCCTCGCTCGGCTCCGCCGAGCATGCGGTGCTCGTGGCGGGGCTGGCCGGCATGGTGGCCGACGCGCTTTCGATGGGCAGCTCCGGCTACCTCGCGGCCAAGAGCGAGCGCGAGGTATACGAGCATGAGATCGCGATGGAGCGGGAAGAGATCCGGCTCATGCCGGACCTCGAGCGGGAAGAGCTGAGCCTGATTTACCAGGCCAAGGGTATTCCCGAAGCGCAGGCCGAAGCGCTGGCTACCCAGGTGATGACCGATCCCGAACGCGCACTGGAGGAGCAGGTGCGCGAGGAGCTCAAGATCGGCGAGGCCAACGCGACGCCATTCCGCGAGGCATGGGTCACGGGCGTTGCGACCGCGTTCGGCGCATTCATACCGGTGGCGCCCTTCCTCTTCTGGACCGGCAAGGCGCCGATCTGGATCGCCTTCATCGTCGCCATGCTGTCGCACTTTGGCGTGGGTGCCGCGCGCAGTATGTTCACTGGCCGGAGCGTCATCCGAAGCGGGATGGACATGTTCATCGTGGGTCTGGGTGTCGCAGTGGCAGGGTATTTCGTGGGGGAATGGATCGTAGGGGTCCTGTAACAGGGCGAGCAGGACGAGCAGATGGGCGTGGGGCGTGGGGCGTGGGGCGTGGGGCGCGAAGCTAACCCGGCATGTCAT
>DAIMFY010000241.1:0-3948 GCA_036724295.1 Gemmatimonadales bacterium
CCCTCGTGCCACCCCTCGAAGAAGTAGAGCCCGATGCGGGTGCTGTCCGGCAACCCGCGCGCATTCTGGATGAGCCGGTCATAGCTGGCGTAGAGGAAGGCATTCCAGGGGACCACTCGGCTCCACGGCTCGGGTCCGGTGCGGTCGGTGCCGCCCTGGCCGGTGCGCCGGACGATCCGGAGTTTGCCGTTCTCGCGTTCGATCTCATGGTGCAGGTCCCGCTCGCCCTCGGGCGCATTGGGAACCCTGCTGTCCATGACCCAGCGGCGCACGGTGCCGTCCGGCGCCAGCGTCATCTCCCAGTGCCGCCGCACCACCATCGGCGACCGCCCCACCGCGTCGCCCACGATGTGATTCCCGCGCTGGGTCACACGCTCGACCGAGGTAGTGTCGTTGCCCAAGGTGGCGACGAAACCCCATTGCTCGGAGGGCTTCTTCGTGCAGGAGGGCAGTATGAGCAGGGCGAGCAGGAGGGCTGGGATGGTCCAACGCAAACGCCCGCGACTGCCAACGCAGAGTCGCAGAGACGCAGAGGACGCGGAGGGCTCGGTCATATTCTCACAGCTCCGATCTCCTCTACCAGCATCCATAAATTTTTTGTGGGCTTGCCAACCAAATCGGGATGCTGAATCGGGATACTGAGGATGCACCGAACTCTCCGCGTCCTCTGCGACTCTGCGACTCTGCGTTGGAAGTTACGGAAGCCTGGCCGCAGGTCGCCCCTACAGCCTCCTCGCAATGACGGGTGGTGCGGGCAGGACGTTTCAGGGAGGTCCCGGTCTGGCGGAATTCCGGCGGGGAGGTAGGATTTCTGGCTTCACCCAACCCCTGCTGAGGCCCTCATGTCACGCTTTCGTCACCTCTCCGTGGTACCCCTGATTGCCGTACTTGCGCTACCGCTTCACTCGCAAGCGCCTGCGGCATCCGCGCCGCCGCCGTCTGATCCCACGCTCAACGAAGTACGCGAACTCACCGCGCGCTACCAGGACGTGAAGGTCGCCCTGGCCGACGGTTACATCCCCGACCCATCGGGCATGTGTGTCGCCGCGACGATGGAAGGCCGCTCCGCCGAGGAAGGCGCCATGGGTGTGCACTACGTCCGGCCCGACCTCCTCGGCATCACCGGCCCGCCCAACCCGCGCGTCAGCGGCACCAGCACCTACACCGACTTCCGCCAGCCCGCGATCCTGATCTATGAGCCGCAGGCCGACGGGTCGAACACGCTGGTCGCGGTGGAGAACCTGGTGTTCATCAAGTCGTGGGAAGCAGCCGGCCATACGTCGCCGCCCACCTTCCAGGGTCACAGCTTCAACCGGATGCAGGACGACCCGGCCACCGAACTGGACGAGGCACACAACTTCGAGCCGCATTACGACCTGCACGTGTGGTTGTACCGGGAGAATCCGAAGGGGATGTTTGCGCAGTTCAATCCGAAGGTGAACTGCGGGGAGATGGGGAAGATGGACTAGAGTCGCGGGTCGCGGGGGCTCAGAGGCGAGTGTCATTGCGAGGGTGCGAAGCACCCGAAGCAATCGGGTAGCTGGATTGGGATGCAAGCGACCCGATTGCTTCGTCAGCGCCTTTGGCGCTTCCTCGCAATGACGCCTGTGACGAGCATCGCGTCCCTCGACCTTCGACCCTACTTCGGCGCCACAAACCTCTTCGACTGCACCTCATACGCATGGGCAAAGGCGAGGATCTGCGCGTCGGTGCCCGGCAATCCCACCACTGACAGGTTGAGCGCCGGCATGCCGTCGGCGCCCAGCCCCGCCGGCACCGACACCTCGGGTAGCCCCAGGAAATTTCCATAGCCCAGCGCTGTCCGTACATCTGGCCACCCCGTCTCCAGGCTGAACGCATTGAACGGCATGGTGGGATACACCATCGCCGATACACCCGCCGCCTCCATGGCTTTCTCCAGCGCCGCCACCACTTCGGTGCGCGACCTGGCGAACGACTGGCCCGCCGCATCCTGCGCCATCGGCTGGTCGAAGAGCGGCTCGCACTCCTCGAAGGTCTTCGGCAGCACGTCATAGAACTGCTGGTACGCGGGATAGCCCATCTTCATGTCAGCCCGCGGGTCGTCACTGCGGCCGGCGAAGTAGAGCTGGTACGCATTGGCCGTCGGGGCAGGGGAACGCGAATCGGGTTTCGCGTCGCCCCGCCGGCTCGCCGACTCGGCGAACTGGGCCCGGTAATTCTGCAGCGTCACCGGCGCGTCAAACGAAACGACCTCAGCGCCGGCCGCCTGGAGGTCTGCCACAGCGCGATTCCACGTCGCCAGCGCCTCTTCCGTCATCTGCGCCCGGGGTACATGCGCCTCGACGAGACCAAGCCGCACACGGTGCAGCGCATTGTCGCGCAAGCGCAGGAGCGGTGAGGGATCCCACTTGCCGGTGAGTGCCAGCGGATCGGATGGATCCGGTCCCGCTACCACCGAAAGCAGCAGCGCCGCGTCGGCCACATGACGCGCGAGCGGGCCATGCGTGTCGAGATAGGGCCACGTGGGGATTACGCCGTTCCGGGGCACCAACCCGAACGTCGGCTTCATGCCGACGACGCCGGTGCAGACGGCTGGGATTCGATTTGACCCGCCGTCATCCGTCCCCAGAGCGGCGAACGCCATCCCGCACGCCACCGACACCGCCGACCCCGCGCTCGAGCCGCCGGGAGTGCGGGTGCCGGTCCTGTCATATGGATTCAGCACCTGGCCGGTATGACTGCTGGTACCCTCGCCGCGATACGCGAAGTCGTCGGCTGCGGTCTTGCCGAGCACAATGGCGCCGGCGGCACGAAGCCGCTGGATTTCGATCGAGTCGCGCTTGACTGGGTCAGGGAAGAGCCGAGCCCATTCTGCGTTGGATGCGGTGGTAGGGAGGCCGTCCATGTCGTAGATGGCCTTGCCGAAGACAGGGACGCCGTCGAGCGAGCCGCGAAGTCTTTTCGCCTTGCGCCGAACGTCGGACGCCTTCGCGTCTGCGATCGCCGTCTCGGACAGGGCGTCGATAGCGCGGTACTTCGTCCCCAGTCGCTGGCAGCGCTCGAGGGCGGCCCTGGTGACCTCCTCCGCGCTCCACTTGCCGCTGTGGAACCCGGCCAGGTACTCGGCGATGGTGCCGTCGAGCGGGTCGGACGATGGCGACGGCAGGGTCCAGCCGTGGCGCGGGAGGGTCGTCATGGCGGTGATGGCGGCGAGCTGGGCAATGGCGTCGCGTCGGGAGAGAGTCATGGATGGTCGTTGGTCGTCGGTCGTCTGTCGTCGGTCGTGAGCATTGCCAACTTACCTTCACTCTGCATCGTACGCCACAAAATGGCGCCTGACGACGTGCTGTTGACGACCGACGACCGATGACCGACGACCTACTTCCCCTTCCACCCATTATCGCCCGTATTCGCATCCACCCAGATGCCACCGTCGATCTCCACCGACTTCACCGCACCGGATGCCCGGACCGGAATGACCGCCTGGTCACCATTCTTCTGCCACACCGCCGCCGTCTGGTGCAGCCGCTGGGTGGTGCCATCGGCGAGTGTCACGATCAGGTCAAACGGCGCGTACATGCCGCCCACGTTGTTCACGGTGACATCGTATCCGCCGCGTGACTTCTTGACGTTCTTGACCGCCAGGTCGATGTAGCCGTTGCTGAAGAACCAGTTGGTCCAGAACCAGTCGAGCGGACGGCCGGCGACGTCATCGAACGTGTAGAAGAAATCCCACGGCGTCGGGTGCTTGCCGTTCCACCGCTCCATGTAGGCGTGCAGGCACTTCCGGAAGAGATCGTCGCCCAGCATGTCCTTGATCGCGAGATAGCCAAGCGACGGCTTGCCATAGGCGTTGATGCCATAGGCGGAGCCGGTGATGGCGTCGGCCGGGGTGATGATCGGCAGATCCTGCGCCAGGTCCATGCTTCGGGCCCAGCCGTTGATGCGGAACTGCTGGTAGAGCTT
>DAIMFY010000242.1:0-3903 GCA_036724295.1 Gemmatimonadales bacterium
GCCATCGCGCGTTATAACTTGCACAACCGCTACTGTTGTGCAAGGTTTCCGCGGCCCGATCTGCCATGGCGGTCCATTCCACATGCCAACGTCAACCTGTTCCGGTCGCTGACAGCGTGCCTGGGGCCTCCGGCCCGGGTCGTGCAAGGTGTTGCGGTTCCACGAGAAACGGGCTCATTTTGACCGCCCGGAGAGACAGCCCTCTCTGAACGACTGACCGAAGGTGGACGCTGGAGCATGGGACAGGGCGCGGGATTTGGCATGAAGGCAGCATTCCTTACCGTCCTGGTGGCGGCGGTCATGACGCCGGCGGCGTCGGGCCAGACGATCGCCGAGGTCCAGGTCACGCCGGACGAGCTCCGGCTGGAGACGGGACAGGACACCCGGCTCTTTGCGGCCGCGTATGACCCGCAGGGGCGCATCATCGCCACCGCCAGCATCACCTATCTCTCCTCCGACACCGCCATTGCCACCGTGACGCCCGACGGCTCGGTGACCGGACATGCTGCCGGCCGTGCCCTGATCGAAGCGGTGGCCGGTGGCCGGCGCGACACCGCCCAGGTCAGCGTCACCTCATCCATCTCCGCACCTGCCGCTCTGCCGGCGCCTTCGGTGCCAGTCTCCGCCATCCTGCTCGAGCCGGCATCCGTAGCGCTCATCCCGCTGGAGCCCGCTCGTCTCATTGCGCACGTCTCCACCGCCGACAGTTCCACGCCGCCCGTGGTGCCGCTCAGCTGGACTTCGGGTGACTCCCGCGTCGCCGCGGTGGACCGTGACGGCGTCGTGGTCGGGACCGGTCCGGGCATCACGACCATCACGGCGACGGCGGCAAACGGCGTGATCGGCACGGCGACGGTCGCGGTCGATACGGCGCTGTTTACCACGCTCGAGTCGGTCACCCTCGCGAGCGGCGCGACCGACACGCTCTTTGCCACCATCCCGACCCAGGGCGACCGCCACCTGACCACAGGACTCAACTGGAGTTCGGAGAACCCGGCGGTCGCGACCACCGAGGCGGGCGGGATCGTCCGCGCGGTTGCTCCGGGTGAGACGGTCGTGACCGTGCGTGGTTACGGCATGGTGGGACGGATCAAGGTGAGGGTGCGGCCGCCGGTCGCCGGTGCCATCACGGTGCCGAATGCAGGCGATGGACCTGTTTCCATTCCGGTCACCACCACCCGCCGCTTTGACATTCGTGCACTCGATGCTGCCGGCAATGTGGTTGATGGGGTGCCGATAGCCTTCACCGTCGCTGACACGACGGTCGCAAGCTTTGCCGACGAGAGCCGCACCCTCACCGCGCGGAAACTGGGCACGACGACACTCACCGCCCAGCTCGACGGCGTGGCGCCCGTGGTCTGGACCATCACGGTGGCCCCGATCAGCGTTGCGATCGAGCGGAAGCGGCTTGCCCTGCGGGTCGGCGACCGGGTCCAGCTCGCCGCCCGGCTGCTCGATCCCGGCGGTGCGCCGGTGCCCGGCGTGAGCGGTCCCATTACCTGGACCAGCACGCGTCCCAGCGTCGCCAGCGTCTCCAATGGCGCCATCTCGGCGGCGGGCCTGGGCCACACCATGGTCCGCGCGTCAACGCCGTATGGCAGCGCGGACTCGGTGGAGGTGTACGTCAACGGAGACCTGCTGATCTCCTCGGACCGCGCGGCGCGCGGCGGCGTCGGGATCTATGCCGTGCGGCTGGCCGAGCCGGGGATGTTCGTTCCCGTGCTGGCGGACACCGGGACCAATCTGGGCGCCGCCTATTCGCCGGACCGGACGAGGATCGCCTTTTCCTCCAATCGCAGCGGCACGTTCGACATCTGGCTCATGGATGCCGACGGTACCCGGCTCACGCAGCTCACCAGCGGCAGCGGCAACGAGACCGAGCCAGCCTGGTCGCCTGACGGTACACGCATCGTCTACACATCCAGCGTCGATGGACAGACCCAGATCGCCAGTATTGGCGTGGATGGGAGCGCTCCCACCCAGCTTACCGAAACGACAGGCGGCAATGTCTCGCCGGCGGTCTCGCCCGACGGCCGCATCATCGCCTTCGCCAGCGGGCGTGCCGGCAACTACGAGATTTACGAGATGGCGATCGACGGTTCAGGGGTCCGCCGCATCACCGCAACGCCGCAGCGCGAGCTCTCGCCCCGGTTCTTCTCCAACGGTGACCTGCTCTACGCCAGTGACCGGCCCAAGGGCGGAAGCCAGATCATTCGCCAGTCCGGTTCAAGCCACACGGTGCTCGCGGAAACCAACGATGCGGTGCTGGCGCTGGCGCTGTCGGGCGATGGCAGGCGCTACGTCTATCTGGCGGGCCAGCAGGTGGAGCGGGGCGGGCGCCAGACCGAGTATCGGGTCATCTCCCAGCTCATCGACGGCTCCTCACCCGCGATCCAGATCCCCCTTGGCCCGGGAGAACAGGCCGCGACGCCGGATTTCTAGGGTCAACGGTCGATAGTCAACGGTCAGCCGTAGACCGTCGCCTGTAGACCATGAGCCAGACTCCCACCATCCCCATGCGCGCCCTCGCCCTCACCTCTCCCACTGGCCTTGACGCCCTCCAGGTCATGGACCTGCCTGACGCGCCCATGCCGGGGCCGGGCGAGGTCCGCCTCCGCATCAAGGCGGCGGCGCTCAATCATCTCGACCTGTTCATGGCCGCCGGCCTTCCGGGGCCCGAGCCTGAGTGGCCCTTTATCGTGGGTTCGGACGGCGCGGGGGTGATAGAGTCGGTGGGCGACGGGGTTGTGAGTGCGCATGCGGGCGATCGCGTCATGCTCAATCCCGGTATCTCCTGCGGCCGCTGTCGATTCTGCACCATGGGCGAGGAGTCACTGTGCGAGCGCTTCGCCATCCTGGGCGAGCATCGCAGCGGCACCGTTGCCGAACTGGTGACGGTGCCCGCCGTCAATGTGGCGCCGGTGCCCGGGGGAATGACCTGGCCCGAGGCCGCGGCCTTCCCGCTTTCCACGCTCACGGCCTGGCGGATGCTCGTCACCCGGGCCCGTCTCGCCGAGGGTGAGACGCTCTTTGTCTGGGGAGCTGGCGGTGGCGTGTCGCAGCAGTCGATCCGGATCGGCCGGGATCTGGGGGCCACGGTCATCGTCGCGGGAGCGCGCGAGAAACTGGCCGGTGCCGAGATGATCGGGGCGCACCACGTGATTGACCGGCGGGACGACGTCGTTGCCCGGGTCAAGGAGCTCACCGGACGGCGCGGCGCCGACGTGGTGGTGGACTCGGTGGGCGAAGCCACCTGGCCCTCCACACTGCGCATCGTGAGCCGCTTCGGTCGCATCGTCGTCTGCGGAGGAACCACGGGGCCGCAGCTGGCGTTTGACGCTCGCCGTCTCTTCTGGCATCAATGGTCCATCCTCGGCTCCACCATGGGCAACCGGCGCGAGTTTGCTGACATCACGGCACACGCGCATGCTGGACGGCTCTGGCCCACGGTGGACAGCGTCGTGTCACTGGAGCAGAGCGTCGAAGCGTACCGCCGGCTCGCGGCGGGGACGCAAACAGGGAAGGTCGTCATCGAGGTGTCACCATGAGTGAACTGTGGCGGCGGCTGCTGCTGGGCGCGGAGCAGATCGGGAGCATCCTGCCGGCGCTGATCGGCGCGGCGCTTATTCTCGTCACCGGCTACTTCCTGGCCCGGCAGGTCCAACGCTGGGCCGATGACACGCTCAAGCGGATGGATTTCAACCGGGTGGCGCACGCGGGCGGGCTCGACGAAGCGGTGGTCCGCACCGGCACCCGGCTCGATCCGGTACGCGCGCTGGCCAAGCTGGTCTTCTGGCTGGTGATGCTGGTGGTGATCCTGCTCGCGAGCACGGCACTCGGGCTTGACAGCATCAACCGGATGTTCGGGCTGATGCTGGGCTACATCCCGACCCTCATGGCCGC
>DAIMFY010000243.1:0-3901 GCA_036724295.1 Gemmatimonadales bacterium
ACCGTGTCGGGAACGGCCGGAAGTTTGAGCGCCACACCGGCAAGCCCGGCATCATCAGTGGTGTCGCGGCTGGCGCTGAGGGTGCCAGCGGTGGTGCTCCAGGTGACGGCGTACCCCGGTACCGTGCGCCCCGAGTCATCCGTAACTACCACCATCAGGAGCTGGGGGAGCGAATCACCGACGGCGCCGACCTGGCCGTCACCGCCCGCGATGACAACGCTGGCACCCGGGCCAGCGAGGGGCAGCGGCTCGACCGTCTCGTTGCATGCCACAAGCAGGCCAAGCGCAGCGACGGCAAGGATGCCGCGACGCGAATAGTTCGGGCTCATTCGACGCACCCCGAGACGACACCGTGCGGCGCGGTTGTGGTCATTTCCGATTCGACGACGTTGCCCATGCCGAAGAACGTGCCCTGTTCCACCCAGGCCCGAAGCGTCCCCGCGTCGCTGTCTTTCTGGATGCGCCAGCAGACCTGGCCGCGCGAAGCGGTGCGGTTGGGAAGGCGCCCTTCCCACGACCCTCGGCCGCTGATGGCTGAGCCACCGACACTGCCGGACCATATGGTGTCTGATTCGATGTGAAGGACCTGCTCGCCACAACTGGCAAGGAGCAGGGCTGCCGCGAGCGGCAGGGCTGGCTTGAGGCGCATGGGCGGAGCTTCCGTCGAAGGGTTGGCTTCACGGTAGGCGGAGGGTGTGACAGGCGAGGTTCCAGTGGGCAGGGTTCGCTGGCCATCCGCGCTGATTCCTGATCCCTGGCCGCAAGCCCCAAGCCCCAAGCCCCAAGCCCCTGAACCCTATCCCCTATATTCCTCCAGACCCCCGACCCGAGGGAGCCCGCGTGCCTGCCATCCTGCCGATCGCCCACCAGCCTCCACTGCCCATGGACCGACTGATTCTGCCCGATGTCCCGGGAGACGATGCCGTGGAGATGGACGTCCTGATCGTGGGTGCGGGGCCGGCCGGCCTGTCCGCCGCGATCGAGCTGAGCCGGCTGGCGGCGGCCGCCTCCGCGGAAGGCGGGGGCCCGGGTGAGCTGTCCATCGGCGTGCTGGACAAGGCGGGTGCCCTGGGTGAGCACAGTCTCTCCGGTGCCGTCATCAACCCGCGGGCCTTCCACGACCTGTTTCCCGGCGTCGCCGAGAGTGAGCTGCCGTTCCGCCAGAAGGTGCCGGGCGAGGCTGTCTATTACCTCACCGGCGAGCGCTCCATCCGCATTCCTACTCCGCCGACCATGCGGAACCATGGCTACTACACCGCCTCCATCTCCGAGGTGGTACGCTGGCTGGGCGAGCGGGCCGAATCGGCCGGGGTCAACGTGTTCGCGGGCTTTCCGGTGGACAGCCTGCTCGTGGATGGCTCGGCGGTGCGGGGGGTGCGCACCACGCCGGCCGGCCTCACCCGCACCGGTGAGCCGGGCGCCGACTTCACTCCACCGACCGATCTCACCGGCAGGATCACTATCGTCGCCGACGGCACGCGCAGCATGCTGGCGCAGGCGTGGCGCGAGTGGCAGACCGTCAGGTCGCCCAACCCGCAGATTTATGCGCTGGGGGTCAAGGAAATCTGGCGGGTGACGAAGCCACTCGATCGGGTGATCCATACCATGGGGTGGCCGCTTCCGTCCGATGCGTTTGGCGGATCGTTCATCTATCCGATGGGACCGGAACAGGTCGCCGTGGGGCTGGTGGTGGGACTCGACTACCACGAAGCCGCACTCGACGTGCACCAGCTCCTCCAGCGGCTCAAGCTGCATCCACTGGTGAAGCCGCTGCTCGATGGAGGCGAATTGCTCGAGTGGGGTGCCAAGACGATTCCCGAAGGCGGCTACTACGCGGTACCGGAGCGTCGATCGGGCGACGGCATCCTGCTCGCGGGCGATGCGGTGGGATTCGTGGACGTGCCATCACTCAAGGGCATCCACTACGCCATGCAATCGGGGATCTTCGCCGCGCGCGCCGCTTTTGCTGCGCTCAGCGCCGGTGACACCTCGGCGGCGTCGCTCGCGGCCTACGACACGATGGTGGATGAGAGCTACATAATGTCGGACATGTTCCGCACCCGGAACATGCGCCTGGCCTTCAAGGACGGCTTCTGGCTGGGAGGTGCAAAGGCTGGCCTGATGACCGTGACGGGGGGTCGCTTTCCGGCTGCCAGAATCCGCATGCCGGCCGACGCCGAGACACCTAGGACGGCCGCAGGCCGCCCCGACAGCCGCCGAACCGCCGAGCCATTCGCGCCCGACGGCAAGCTCACCTTCACCAAGCTGGACGCCAACTTCAAGTCTGGTAACTCCACGCGCGACACCGTTCCCAGCCACCTGATCGTGGGTCAGGATATCACTGGAGACGTCGCGGATTTTTACAGTCACGTCTGCCCCGCCGGCGTGTACGAGCGGGTCGGCGACGAGCTGCGGGTGAACGCACCCAACTGCATAGACTGCAAGGCGACAGATGTGCTTGGACCCCGTTGGACCCCCCGCGAAGCAGGCAGCGGACCCCGCTATCGGCTGATGTAATAGCTCGTTGACTGTCAAGAAATTCGACGCTTGTCCGATGGCCCGGTGATTGCTGGTCAACCGGTGTTCCGGGCGGTGCCGAACCGACTGTCACGCGAGGGAATACGCCGAACCTTCCGCTGTCCCTGCAGGGACGTACACGCGAGGCCTGGCGCCGGTGGTTTGCCGGCGGAGATCCGCTGTTTTCGCACGCGGGCGCCGCCGGCGAGCTGCTGATCGCGCAGCTCCGCATGGCGCTGGTGCTCGTGCTCCTCGCCGTCCCCGCCAGCAATTACGCCACTCATCCCGAGGAGCTGGAGCACGTGGTCGGCGTCTCGGTGGCGCTGGTCGCGACGACGCTCGCCCTGCTGATCCTGATCGCCGTGCGCCGGCAGATGCTCGCCTCGTGGATCGGGCTCATCAGCACGGTATTCGACGTGACGCTGGTCAGTTCCGCCCTGCTGATCTACCTGATCGCGGGGCAACCGCACACCGCCGTGAACAGCCGGGTGGTGTTCGAGGTCTACTTCATCGCCATCGGCGCCACCTGCCTTCGTTACGACGTGCGGCTCTGCTGGCTCGCCGGTACCCTGGCCGTGACCCAGTATTTCGGGATCGTCTGGTACGCCGACACCCACTGGGCGCTCAACTCGCCGGGCTACGCCCCGTTCGTCTACGGCACCTTCAACTGGGCTTCCGAAGTGGGACGGCTCGTGGTCCTGGGGATAGCGACGATGCTGTCGGTGGCGGTCGTCGACCGGGGCCGCGCACTGCGGCGCCTCTCGACCATCGACCGGCTCACCGGCGTGCTCAACCGGGGGTCATTCGACGAGCGCCTCAACGCTGAACTGAGCCGGGCCCGCCGCCAGTCGGAGTCGCTTGCCCTGGTCATGCTCGACGTGGATCACTTCAAGCAGTTCAATGACGACCTGGGCCACTCCGCCGGCGACTCGGCGCTCCGCACCCTGACGCGCCGGATGAGCGACGAGCTGCGCCGCAGCGACGTCCTCGCCCGCTATGGCGGCGAGGAGTTTGTCATCATCATGCCGGCGACATCGGTGTCGCAGGGGATGCGCAAGATTGAGGCGATGCGGGAGAAGCTCTCGAAGGTGGGCATTCCGCTTCCCAAGACCGAATCGCTCACCGCCAAGCTCACCGTGAGCGCCGGGCTTGCCGTCTTTCCCGACGACGGCGTCACCGCCGACGAACTGCTCGACTGCGCCGACGAACGGCTGTTCGAAGCCAAGAGCATGGGCCGGAACCGGGTGGTGGGGCCGAGCGGGGGCGCGCCGGTGCTTAAGGTCGGATAGATCGGCGGGATGGGCGAGATGGGCAGGATGGGCGGGCCCATATCGACCCTGCAACACCAGCCCATCCTGCCCATCTAGCCCATCTTGCCTCCCTC
>DAIMFY010000244.1:0-3854 GCA_036724295.1 Gemmatimonadales bacterium
GTGATCTTGTGCTTCTTCATGAGGAAGCCGACGCCCTTGGAGTTCTGCTCCGACACCTTGCGCGAGCGCTTCATTGCGACGCCGTAGTCGGTCTTCATCTCGCCGGTGGTGATGCCGAGGTCTGCTGCCTCGTGCGCCAGGACCCGGGCGATGTAGGCGCTGTAGAGCAGCGCCTTCGTCGGGATGCAGCCGATGTTGACGCACACGCCGCCCAGCTTGTCCTTCTCGACGACGGCCGTGCTCAGTCCCAGCTGCGCCGCGCGGATGGCACAGACATAGCCGGCCGGTCCGCCTCCCAGAATGATGACGTCGAATTGTGCCACGGAATCCTCGGAATGGTTCGGAGTTGTTTTCGGACAGGCGTGGGACATGAGGCGTGGAGCTTGAGTCTCACGCCCCACGTCCCATGCCTTATGCCCTCTACCACACCATCGCCAGCGGGTTCTCCAGCATGCGCTTGAGCGTACGGAGGAACTGCGCGCCGGTGGCGCCGTCGATGACGCGGTGGTCGCAGGACATGGTGATTTTCATCCGCTTTCGCACTTCGAGGCCCTCGGCGGCTGGCACCGTCTGCTCGCTGATGCTCCCGATCGCCAGGATGCCGGCTTCCGGCGGATTGATGATGGCGGTGAACTCGTCGATGTCGAACATGCCAAGGTTCGATACCGAGAACGTGCTGCCGGTGTACTCCTCAGGCGTGAGCCGCCGGTCGCGCGCGCGCGCGGCCAGGTCGCGTGTCTCGGCGGAAATCTCCCGCAGTGACTTGAGGTCCGCGTGGCGAATGACCGGCGTGATCAGGCCATCCTCGATGGCGACGGCCATGCCGATGTGCACTTCGGACCAGTAGCGGATGTGATCGTCCTGCCACCAGCCGTTGCACTCGGGATGCTGCTTGAGCGCCAGCGCTGTCGCCTTGAGGATGATGTCGTTGTAGGACACCTTGCCTTCACCGACCGCGTTGATGGCCTCGCGCGCATCGGCCACCCGCTCCATGTCCACCTCGGTGGTGAGGTAGAACGTGGGCACCGGCCCGATGCTTTGCACCAGCCGCCTGGCGATGGTTTTTCGGATCTGGGAGAGCGGGACATCGCGGTAGGCCTCGCCCGCCGGAATCACCAGCGTGCGCGCTGGAAGCCCTGCGGGCTTCGGCGACGAGGCGGGCGCCGCCGGCTGGGCAGATTCCACGTCGCGCTGGACGATGCGACCAGCAGGACCCGAGCCCTGGATCGTGGCCAGGTCGATGCCTCGCTCATTGGCGATCCGGCGCGCCAGGGGCGACGCCTTGACCCGCTCGCCGTTGCTGCGGGCCGGTGGCGCAGCAGCCGTGGCGGTGGCCGCCGCAGGGGCTGAGGCGGCGGCAGGTGCCGCCTCAGGCTTCCGTTCCGGCTTGGGTGCTTCCACCGGCTCCGGCTTCGGCCCCGCAGCGCCAGACTTATCCGTCTTGTCCGTCTTGTCCGTCTTGTCCGTCTTGTCCCCCCCGACCTCTTCGCCGGGCTTCCCGATCCATCCCACGACGTCCGACACGGGGACGGTGGCGCCCGCTGCCGCCACCTGCTTGAGCAGGGTGCCCGCGGCGCGTGCCACGAGCTCCATGACGGCCTTGTCGGTCTCGACGTCCGCCAGCACGTCGCCGACCGCGACCGCGTCTCCCTCTTTCTTCTTCCATTCTATGAGGCGCCCTTCTTCCATCGTGGGCGAGAGCGCCTCCATGACGACCTTGGTTGCCATTGGTACCATCGTATGTCGTAAGTCGTGAAGCGCCATGCGCCATGCGCAATGCGCCAGAACGTCAGCTTTGCACAGCGCTCAGCGCTCTGCCTCCGCGTACATCACCTTGCGAACCGTCGCCACGACCGTATCCGGATCGGGCTTGGCCGCCTTCTCCAGCGCGCGATTGTACGGCATCGGGACGTCGGCCTGGGTTACCCGGAGAACCGGAGCGTCCAGCTCGTCGAAGATGTTCTTCTGGATCTCGTATACCACCTGCGCACCGACGCCGGCGAAGGGCCATCCTTCCTCGACCACGACACACCGGTGGGTCCGGCTTACCGACTCGAAAATTGCCTCGGTGTCGAGCGGCCGGATGGTGCGCAGATCCAGCACCTCCGCCGAGACGTCTTCCTGGGCCAGCTTGTCGGCGGCCTTGAGCGCGACGGACAGCGTCTTGGAGTGGCACACCAGCGTGACATCACTTCCCTCGCGCTTGCGGTCGGCCTTGCCGATGGGAACGGTGTACTCTTCCTCGGGCACCTCACCCTTGGTGTTGTACAGCATCTCCCCTTCCATGAACACGACCGGGTTGTCGTCGCGGATGGCGCTCTTCAGCAGCCCCTTGGCATCGGCCGGGGTGGCCGGCGCGATGACCTTGAGGCCGGGAATGTGCGCGTACCAGGACTCGAAGGCCTGGGAATGCTGCGCCCCGAGCTGCAGCGCCGCGCCGCCTGGCCCGCGGAACACGATGGGGCAACCGATCTGGCCGCCTGACATATAGCGCATCTTGGCCGCCGCATTCACCACCTGGTCGATGGCGAGCAGCGCAAAATTCCAGGTCATGAATTCGATGATCGGCCGCAGCCCGGTCATCGCGGCACCCACGCCGATGCCGGCAAACCCGAGTTCGGCGATGGGCGTGTCCACGATCCGCATCGGGCCGAATTCCTCCAGCAGGCCGCGGCTCACCTTGTAGGCGCCGTTGTACTCGGCCACTTCCTCCCCCATGAGGAAAACATTCTCGTCACGGGCCAGCTCTTCACGGAGCGCCTGGTTGAGCGCGTCACGATAGGTCAGGACCGCCATCAGGACTCTCCCTCGGGCGCATAAACGTCCGTGTACAGCTCTGACAGCTCGGGCTCCGGGGACTCCTCGGCAAATTTCTCGGCGTCGGTGACCTCGGCCGCGACATCCTTTTCCAGCTCAGCCATGGCTTCGTCGTCGAGGAGGCCGGACTCCCGCATGCGCGAGGCCAGCACTTCGATCGGATCCCGCTGCTGGTATTGCTCCACTTCCGCCTTGGTGCGATAGGTCCCATGCGCCGCGTCGGACATGGAGTGGCCGACGTAACGGTAGGTGCGGATTTCCATGAGCGTCGGCGTGGAATCTTCGCGCGCCCGCTCCACCGCGGCATCGGTGGCCTCCTTGACGGCCACCACGTCCTGTCCGTCCACGGCGACGCCGGGCATGTTGTAGCTGGCGGCGCGCTCGAAGAGGTTGGTGATGGCAGCCGCGCGGCCCACTGCGGTGCCCATGCCGTAGCCATTGTTCTCGATGACGAAGATGGTCGGCAATTTCCAGAGCCCCGCGATGTTCAGCGTCTCGTGGAATGCGCCGATGTTGGCGGCGGCCTCGCCGAAGTAGCAGAGCGACACCTGATCGGTTCCGCGGTACTTGGCCGAGAATGCAAACCCGGCCGCGAGCGGAATCTGGCCGCCCACGATCCCGTGTCCGCCCATGAAGTTGATCGACGTATCGAAGAGATGCATCGATCCTCCCTTGCCGTGCGAGCAGCCGGTGGCCTTGCCGTAGAGCTCGGCCATCACGCTGCGGGAGGACATCCCGCGCACCAGCGCCTGGCCGTGCTCACGATACGCGCTCACGACGTAGTCGTCCTCCCGGAGTGCGGCGAGGGTGCCGACGGCCACCGCTTCCTGGCCGATGTAGAGGTGGCAGAAGCCGCCGATCTTGCCGAGGCTGTACGCCTCGCCGGCTTTCTCCTCGAAGCGCCGGATGAGCAGCATCTGGCGCAGCCAGCGACGCCATTCCGCCGCCGTGGCTTCGCTCACCCCGGTTTCCTTGCGTGACTGTGTCGCCGTTCCCGCCATTACGTGGTCCTCTGCTGGGCCCGGGCGCGATCCACC
>DAIMFY010000245.1:0-3851 GCA_036724295.1 Gemmatimonadales bacterium
CGGTTCCGACGCCGTGTACTCGTGCATGAGGGCAAGGGCTTCGTCGCGGGTCATGAAGGAAAGGTATTAGCCCTACTCCACCTCCGGTACCGCGGTTCCATACTTCGCGTTCACCACCTTGATCATCTCGTTGGCGATGAGCTTCTGCGCCGCACTCGATGGATGGAAGCCATCGAGCGAGAAGATGGGGCCGAAGGTCACACTGCCACCGGACAGCGCCTGGCTGATATCGGGAAAGGCGGGGATGCTGCCGTCGTTCCGGAGCGCGGCGAAGGGCACATTGATATCGAAAAGGGCCCAGTCGTGCTCGGCGGCAACATCCGTGATGACCGCATTGTCCGCCGATAGTGATGCGGTGATCACGGCCAGCTCGGACGGGAGGATGACGTCCGCATCCACGCTGCAATCCAGCGTCGTGGAGGCGCCACCCGCGGCGGCGGCCAGGAGGGGCAGCCCCTTGGTCCACGGCACCAGCGTCTGGTCACCAGGAGCGTCCGGAATCGCGGCCGCGGGCGCGCAATTGTTGCTCACCGTGAAGGTGGCGGGAAAGGCAGCCGGGACCGTGAAGCCGCACGCCGGCTGGTTCTTGATGCACCACCATGTGCTCCCGGTCGAGACGTAGGGCACGGCCGCCACATCAGGAATGGTGAAGAGCACCGCCTTGGCGCCTGTCGCCTCGATGCTGTCGGCCAGCTTGCGGTAGGAGGCCTCGAACTCCGCCGGTGGCGTCACTTCGGCGGGGTCGCCCGGGTTGGTACTGGAGATGATGGCCCCCAGCACGTCGTTGGGGCCGACCTCGACCGACACGAACGTCGGACGCTCGGCCATCAGCCATTGAACCTGGGTTCGGCCACCGAGAAAGAACTGGGTGAGCCGGGAATAGGTACCGAGGCCCGATGCGGTGTTGCTGAACGCGTCGGCCACATCGAGTCCCGGGACGGCCAGGTTATTGAGGTAGAGAGGCGGCGGGGTCTGGCGCAGGTCACACGGCTGGTCCGCTGGCTGGTCGCCCAGTCGCTCCTCGGTGATGTTGTTGACCAGCGGCGCCGGGCATCCGCGCCCGGCCAGCGCAGGATAGGTAAACGGAGTTCCTGCCTGCTGCGCAAAAAGCACAGCGAAGGATGCGCGCTGGGTGCTGTCATTGATCCCGCCCGACTGGAACCCGGCCGCAATGCTGTTGCCGATCGAGATGTAGCGCCGGAAGAGACCGTCATTGTCAGTGGCGGAGAGCGGCGGCGCCAGCGACTGGTCGCCGCGACAGCCGGCGAGGGCAGCGGCGATGAAGAGCGCGGCCGCCGGAATGCGAGAGGTCATGGTGGTCGCTCCCTTCAGAAAGCGTAACGCAAGGTGGCACCGACGAGGTGCGCCTTGAACGTGTAGAGGCCGTTGGTGTTTTCGGAGGGCGACAGCGCCGGGTCCAGCGGCACGGTGCGACCACGCCGGTCGCCCTGGTCAATGAACTGGTAGGCCAGGTCGACACCGAGGTTGCTCCCCAGCCGGGTGCCGAGACCGAGCGTCCAGGAATTGCGGTGGCCCTCGGGGAGGTTCGGGGTGACCGTCTCGTCGGGTGCGGCACCATTATGAGTGTAGAAGCCGGCCCGCAGCGTGCTCGTTGGCGTGAGGCCGTACTCGGCGCCAAAGCGCCAGGTGTAGGCCCGCTGGTAGTCCTCGGGGATGTCGGTCGTGCCCAGCCGCTCGAGTGTCACCGAGAGCGTGTCGAAGACGCGCCAGTCGGTGTACTGGAAATCAGCGAGCAGGTTCAACCGGTCAATGCCACGCCAGGAGAGTCCCACCACCATTTGGGCGGGCAGCGTGAGGGAAGTGCCGCCGCCCTGGTCCTGCAGCGGTCCGTCGCCGGTGAACTGGGGGGCGAGCAGGGCGTCCATCGGCGTGCCGGCGGGCGCGCCGAACGGATTTCCCGCCGCCAGGATGAGCCCTGTGGGTACCGGTGTAACCGTGGCGGTGCCGTTGCTGAAGTTCACGGTCTGGCGCAACAAGTACCGGGCGCCGAGCGTGAGCTCGGGGGTGAGGTCGGCCTGGACGCCGAAGTGGCCCCCCACGCCGGTGCCGGTGCCGGTCAGGTCCACGTCGGCAAAATCGGTCCCGGCGGGAACTCCGAGCATGCCGAAAGTCACGCCGGCCGTGGGCGTCGCCTGTTCCGAGAGGTCCAGCCGCTGGCTGAGACGAACGCTGACGAAGGTGAGATCGAAGCCGGCACCGACACGCACCCGCGGCGTGACCCGGAACGCGAGCGTGGGCTGCACATAGACTGCCTGGACCTTGCTGTGATAGCCGAGGAAGCGTCCCTCGAAATCGGAGGGCCAGTCGGTGGCCAGGCCGTAGGGCACGAAGACGCCGAGTCCGGCCACCAGGCGATCGCTGACTGGGCGCACAAGGTAGGCGTGCGGCACCAGGTGCAGCGCGTGGTTCAGGCTGGTGCGGAAACCGGTGATGTCATTGGTGAAATCGCCGCTGACGAAGATGCCGGTGGCGCCGGCCGCCACCTCGGTGGACGTGGCTGTCGCAATGCCGGCAGGATTGAAGTAAATGCTCGATCCATCGCCGCAGGGGCTGGCGACGCCGGTGCCGGCGCGTCCCATGACGCAGGAACCTTGTTCGTAGACGCCATAACCCTGGGCGTGGGCGGAACTGGAGAACAGTGCGGTCGCCACCAAAACCGACATGGCGGCGCCCGGAGACAGGCGAAGCCGCAGCATGAAGCACTCTCCCTATCAAAGCCGGCGCAAATAGCTGAAGCGCACAAGCTGGACACTCCACAGTGAAGAAGACCTGAAGGACTGCTGAGGAAAGCTAGTCTGGTGCTGGGGCGGGGCTACAGGTCGTCGGGGCCGGAGTCGGGAGCGGTGCTGGCGGTGAGGGGAACCTGGGTTACCCGGTCGCCATCCAGCGTGATCTCGAAGCGGTAATGCCCGGGGCGGGCGAGGGGAATGTCAAAGACGAGCACGGCGCCGGCCTCGACGTCCACGACGCCGGCTGCCGGCTCGCCAAACTGCACGGTGCCCTCGCCGCCGAGCAGGATCGAGTCCTGGTCGTCAAGAAAGCGGATCTGCAGCGTATGGACGCCGATCTCGGTGCGGCGGCCGCGCACCCGGAGCACAAGGTGGGTGCGCGGGTGCACGGTGGGAAATTGCTGCACCCAGACGTGCTGGAACATGCCCAGCACGCTAAGCTTGCCGTGCTGGTCGATGAGGGCGTAGTCCGCGATGACGGCGAAATCAACTTGCAGCTGGCGTGACCCTGATGGACGTGATCTGGTCATTCTTGCGGATGGCATTCACCACGTCCATGCCGTCGGTCACCTGCCCGAAGACGGTGTGCTGCCGATCGAGGTGGGGCTGGGGTGAATGACAGATGAAGAACTGGCTGCCGCCGGTGTTCCGGCCCGCATGCGCCATGGACAGGGTGCCCGCCACGTGCCGATGGGTGTTGCGGTCGGTCTCGCACTTGATCGTGTAACCGGGCCCACCGGTGCCGACACGCGGATTGCCGGGGTCGCGAGAAAGCGGGTCACCACCCTGGATCATGAAGTTGTCGATGACACGATGGAACCGGGTGCCATCGTAGAAGCCTTCATTGGCCAGCTTCTCGAAATTGGCCACCGTGCCCGGTACCTCGTCGTCAAACAGCTCGGCGGTGATGGTGCCCTTGGCGGTTTCAATGGTTGCGGACTTGGACAATGGGGGGACTCCGGGTTGAGGCGAGGTGCGGTGCATGGACGCGAGACTTGGGACTCGAGACGCGCGTCCCGAGTCCCAAGTCCCGAGTCCTAAGATATACTCACCGTCTCCATCATCCCATGCATGAAGTGTGGCTTGCCGTCCGCGAAGTCC